>DASPGW010000158.1 GCA_035620395.1 Desulfuromonadales bacterium
GATGAGCAATGGCGGCACCCTGTTTCTCGACGAGATTGGCGACATGCCGATGACCATGCAGTCCAAGCTGCTGCGCGTTCTGCAGAGCCGGGAAGTGCGCCGGGTCGGCGGCAAGGAAACCTTCAAGGTCGATGTCCGGATTATATCAGCGACCAACAAGGATCTGGAGAAGGAGGTCGAGCAGGGGAATTTTCGCGAAGACCTTTACTACCGGCTCAATGTAGTTTTCCTCGAGTTGCCCGCATTGCGGGAGCGGTCCGAGGACATTCCGGTACTTGTCGAACACTTCCTTCATAAATATAATTCCGAATTCGGCAAACGCGTCCGGGAAATCCGGCCCGATGCGCTGCAGGCTCTGGTTGAATATCGCTGGCCGGGCAATGTCCGGCAGTTGGAGGCGGTAATAGAGCGGGCCGTTCTGCTGAACGATGGCGATGTCATCACCCTGCGTGATATCGGCAGGCTGCTGCATAGCCGCAAGCCGGAAAACCGGGTCCTCTTCGACTTGCCGGAGGAGGGACTCGATTTTGAAAATCTGGAAAAGGAGCTCATCCTCAAGGCGATGAAACGCACCGGTGGCGTCGCCACCAAAGCCGCCAAGCTGCTCCGGATGAGCTATAAGGCCTTCCTCTATCGCCTGGAAAAATTCGGCATCAAGGATGACGATTTTCGCAGGGAAGCGGGGTGAGGCGCTGTTTCCCGTCCATGGTGCCAGGCCTCAGCAAATCAACGCGTACTGAAATTTACCCTTGACTCCGCTTGGCTTCTTTGTTAAATACATCACTCCGATTGGGGTGTCGCCAAGCGGTAAGGCAACGGACTCTGACTCCGTCATCCCTAGGTTCGAATCCTAGCACCCCAGCCAGCCCCAAGGGGTTCGCTCCTTGACATATACGGTCCCTTCGTCTAGCGGTCTAGGACACCGGCCTTTCACGTCGGTAACACGGGTTCGATTCCCGTAGGGATCACCATTCCAAACCTTCCTGAGGGAAGGTACCAAGGTGGAGCTTCTGCTCCACCTTTTTTTTTGCCATCGGCAGCATGCCAGCCTTCCGGCCGCTTTCCTCGTCGGTTGACCTTTTCCGGGCGGCAGTGTAAAACAATCGCGGAGGACGCTGCTGCCATGACGGGTCATTTTACCTTCATCTACTCAAGCCGTTTCGGCAACTATTCCTATGGGACAGAGCACCCCTTCAATTTACTTCGTTATCGTTTGGCGTTCGATCTGATCCAGGAACTGGGTCTGCTCGCTGTTCCTTCAGTCGCAGTCGTAGAGAGTCCACTCGCAACCGAACAGGCGCTGCTGGCTTTTCATCGTCAGGATTACCTTGCCATCTTGCGCGAGTTCAGTCTGCATGCGGAGCCGCGCGCCAATTTCCGTTATGGCCTCGGGGACGTGGAAAATCCGGTTTTTCAGGGATTGTACGACTGGTCCCGGCTGGTTTGCGGCGGAACTGTGGAGGCCGCCAGGCAGGTAACCGTTCGAGGCTGCCGCGCGGCCTTCAATATGGCCGGGGGCTGGCATCATGCCCATGCCGCCAGGGCTTCGGGATTCAGCTATCTCAACGATGCGGTCATTGCCATCCAGGAGTTGCTGCAGCAAGGACTGCGTGTCGCTTACGTCGATATTGACGCGCATCACGGCGACGGTGTCCAGGAGGCATTCTACGATACCGATCGGGTACTGACCATCTCCCTGCACGAATCCGGCAAGGACTTTTTCCCCTACAGCGGGTTTGTCGAAGAGCTGGGACAGGGCCGGGGCTATGGCTATGCGGTCAACATTCCTTTTTCACCCCACGCCGATGATTTGATTTTCGAGCAGGCCCTGCGTCGTATTGTCCTGCCTCTGCTGGATGCATACCGCCCCGACGTTCTGGTGACCCAGATGGGCGTGGATGCGCTGCGCAGCGACCCGCTGACCCGTCTCGAGCTGACCACCGGTTCTCTGGAGCTGGCCGCCAGGGCCTTCCGTGAAACGGGAGTGCCCTGGGTGGTGCTGGGAGGTGGCGGCTACGACAAAGTGAATGTGGCCCGTGGCTGGGCACTGATCTGGGCCACTGTTCTGGATATGTCGGTTCCCGATCTGCTTCCGCCCGGTTTCATGCAGGCCGCCGCAAAACTCGGTTATCAGGGACAGAGGTTGCGCGATCTTCCCCGTCTCGCGCAACCGGATGACTTCGCCCGCGCCCAACGCCGGCTGGAGCACCACCTGGCTTTTCTGGAACGAAAGCTCTTTCCCTTGCACGGGCTGCTGCCGGGAGGCGGACGATGAAGCCGCCGATACCTCTTCTGCAGGACCGGGACGGTTTTCCTCTCCTGAGTCTTGGCGACATCAATCGATTGCAGCGCGAAGAAAAAGAGCGGATTTACGCACAGCTGATTCCTGATGCGGTATTCGATGACTTTGCCATCGGCCGTACAACGTTCTGCGACCGTGAAGGCCATCGCCTGGTGCATTTCGTCTGCCCTGATGGGCTGGGTCTGCTGCGGATCGAGATCCGCCGACGACCGGGCGATCTGGATTGCCTGTTCTTCGTCGAAATCGCCGACACCCCGTATCGGCAGATCGAGCTTGCCTTCTGTCTGATCAACGACCCGGAAGCGGAGCGTTACGACATCGACATCGACGAGAATGGCCGGGACAACTGTTTCGGCACCTTGCGCCGGAACTTCGGCGAAGAACTCAAAGCCATGGCGGCGGGACTCTCTCCCAACCAGGTGCGTCGAGGTCTGCAGCTCTTCTCCCCTTTTTTTCGTCGATTCGAGGCGTTTGTCATGGCTCTCGGCATCGATACCATTGTGGCCGAGCCGCTGTCCTACAACAACGCCATCCGGTATGAAAAATATGGTTTCGACTATATCACCGGCAAGCAGCTCATGCTCTGGATCGACCGCGAATTTCAGCCGGGCGGTCGTCTTTACCACCGGCTGGATGGGGCGTCGCCGTTTCGCCGACCGGGAATGGAAAAGAGTGTTCGCGGCCGGAGTTGGGCAATCCACGACGGCATTTTGGAGAGGTCCTGGGACGGGGTACGAATCTACAAGGTGCCGGGTGTCGATGCCGGCATAGACACGTTTCCGGACCGGAAGTTCTGATATCTGGTTTTCGAAACTCAAGCATGGCAGAAAAGGATGAAGGGCCGATACCGATGACAGACGCGAATGAACCAATTTGTTCACTTGAGCCGACGCAGTATGTGCTCTGGACTCCACCCTCGGGAAGAGTGGTTGAAACGGGTGCCGACCAGCATCCCGTTGTCTTGCCGCAACTGCCGCTGCCACTGCACCGGGAGGATCTCGCCGGCGAGCCGACTGGCGATGCCATTGGCCGCGGACTATACGATTATCTCCGCCAGTTTCCCGACTGCCCGCACAACAGCTGCTATGCCGAGTTGCTGCGTGATGCCTATCCGCATTATATCGCCGACCTGGGTTCCCAGATCGTCATGCTGGATCACAAGGAGGTCGATGCTCCCTATATTCGGCGCAAGCTGACCAGTTTGAAAATTCTTGCATTACTGGATCCCGAAAATCCCGGGCTTCTCCAGCAGATCGGGAGGGTGAACCTGGAGCTGGGCCTGCTTTTTTCTCAACTCAAAAATTGCCGTCCGCACCTGCTTGCAGCAATGGGCGCTTTGCAGCACTCTCTCAAATTACAGCCGAACAACCCTTCCTGTCTCAACCAGCTTGGACAGATTGATTTTCTCTTTGGCGACTACCCGTCGGCGGTTCGCCGCTGGCAGGGGGTTGTCGAACTGCTTGCCGAAGGACCCATCCGACTGGCCTTGAGCGAAAAGATAGTCCAGCTTGCGGGACAGGACATTCCGGACCATCCTCTCGTTGATGATCTGGAGGCAATCGGCGAGGCCCTCGACCTGTACGTAGAAGGCGACCTACGAAGCGCCCGGTTGATTCTGGAACGACTCGAGGAAGAAGGCCGCGTGCCGAATGAGTTTCCTTCCCCTGAATTCTATTGGCTGCTCGGTATCTGTCGTGGCAGGAGCGGGGATCCGGCAGGTGCTTTTGCCGCCTTAGAATGCGCCTTGTCGCTAGACCCTGAGTATGCTCCGGCCATTGAGGCGAAATGTCGACTCATTGATAAAGGGAGTCCCTGACATGTCAGAATTTTCAGCCGGTGACTTTCTATTTATTGTGCTTATAGGCGGCCTCATCTGGGGGATCATGCTGCTTGTGAACCGCGCCCGCCGCGCGAAAAGCGACAAGGATTCACCGCCGCCGAGTTGATTGGGATTAACACACGTCGAGTGGCCGCAGGCGTCTCTTTTGTTGTCTTTCTTTTTGGCTCCTGTTAGTATCGCGCGTTATTGATGAAATTAATTTTTTTTGCCTGCTGCCGTTGCTGCCGATGAAACGTAAAATTCTTCTCATGCAAGTGGCATTGCTGCTGCTTTTTTCGCCTCTCCGGGTTTGGGCCGGAGAGGGGAGAATATTTACGCTCTGGCCCCTTGTCGACTATCGTCAGGACGAACAACTTGACTATGTCAGTGTAAATGCCCTCGGCCCTTTTCTGAAATACGAACGAAAGGGCGAGGAGCGGGAATTCGGGTTGCGGCCCCTGTATTTCCATGCTACCGACCCTTCTGTGGGGATCGGCTACAGCGAATATCTTTATCCGCTGGCCACCAGAAAGAGGGAGCCGGAACTCTCTTATTTTCAGGGGCTGCACCTGCTCAACTACGATTTCGGCTCGCGAGAAAATGGGAGCGGCAACGAGTTCTCTCTTTTTCCATTTCTTTTCTACGGCCGCACCGAGGACCGGGGGGATTATTTTGCATTTTTCCCGCTGGGTGGCAAGATTTACGACCTCTTCGGGCGGGACGAAATCCGCTTTGCCCTCTTCCCGGCTTATAGCCAAACCCGGAGAAGGGGGACGACGGTCACCAATCTTCTTTGGCCGGTTTTTGCCCGGATCAGTGGCGAAGACGAATCGGGCCTGAAGGTTTGGCCACTTTTCGGCACTGCCGAGAAGCAAGGTGTCTATCGCAAGCGTTTTTATCTCTGGCCAATCTTTTTTCGTTACGATCTGCAACTCGATACCGCAAACCCCCTGTATAGACGTGCGGTTTTCCCCTTGTTCGTCGGGGAAGAGTCTCCGCAACTGAGTTCCCGGACTTATCTCTGGCCTTTTTTCAGCCACCTGGAGGACCGGCGCAAGGATTACGAGGAGTGGAATTTTCCTTGGCCGCTTTTTCGGCTTGCACACGGCACTTTTATGGAATCCGTCAGGTTTCTCCCCCTCTACGCCAATGAGCGGACGGGTTCCTTCCGCAAACGATGGTATCTGTGGCCGATCTATAAGATCGAGGAAACCCGTACCGAGGTCCTGGAGCGCCGCCGCGACCGGCTTTTCTATTTTCTTTATTCCGACATCACGGAGCGGGTGCTGGAGGAGGATTCCCCGCGCAAACGTGAAGTATCCCTTTGGCCGCTCTTTACCTACGCGAGAACCAGGGGGATCTCCCATTTTCATACACTTTCCCTGCTGGAGCCGTTTTTTCCCGAAAACCGCGGGATCGAACGCAACTGGTCCCCCTTGTGGCGCCTTTACCAGCGAAAATGGGACTCTCACGGCAACGAAGTATCGTCTTTTCTATGGAATCTTTACTGGAAAGAGCGCCGGGCTGATGCGCTGGCGATGGAGGTTTTTCCTCTCTTCCGCTATCAGCAGCAGGCTGGAGAGTCGGTTGACTGGCAGTTGCTGAAGGGTTTGTTCCGCTATCGTTCCGGCCCTGAGGGGAAAAAAGTCTATTTCCTTTTTCTTCCCTGGGGCATTGGCAGTCACGTCGATGCGGCGAAAACCGAAGGGTGAGTTGCATGCGAATTCTTGAAACGATAGGAAGAAAAATCCTGAACGCTGCCCAAGGCGCTGGTGAGATGCTGGCCTTGCTGTTGGAGACTGTCTACTATTGCAAGGAGGCGCCGCGCAATCTGCCGGCGATCTTCAGGCAGATGAGCGAAATCGGTATCGGCACCCTGCCGATCGCCTCTCTGATGTCCCTGTTCATCGGCATGGTTCTGGCGCTGCAGACCGGTGGAACTCTGGCGATTTATGGGTCGCAGGAAGCGCTGGGGATCATTGTCGGCCTGTCCATGGTCAAGGAACTCGGTCCCGTCATGACCAGCCTTCTGGTGGCCGGTCGCGTTGGTTCGGCCATGGCGGCGGAAGTCGGGGCAATGGAAGTCTACGAAGAGATCGATGCGCTCAAGACCCTGGAAATCAACCCCGTCCGTTATCTGGCGATGCCGCGGCTACTGGCATGTCTGTTCGCGGTGCCGGCACTGGTGGTTTTTTCGATTATCATCGGCATTGCCGGCGGCGGGCTGGTCGCCGATATCAATCCGAAAATCAATGTCCCCTTTGGTGTCTATTACGACAACATGATCAAGTTCCTTGACTATAAGGACGTTTTCAAGGGACTTCTCAAGGCCATGGTATTCGGCGGAATTGTTGCCCAGGTCGGCTGTTATGTCGGCTTCAAGACTTCCGGCGGTGCCCGCGGGATCGGTGAATCGACGACCCGTTCGGTTGTTCTTTCGTTTCTGCTGATATTCATCGCGGATTATTTCCTGACCAGACTCATGCTTTAGACGGATGGACAAATGGTTTCTGCCGATGGCAACGACAAGGAACAGAAGCTCAAGACTGGCATCCTATCCAAACTGGTGCACGGCTTCTCCGCTTCCATTTACGAAGAAGGGGAGTGCCAGTCCAGTTATGAAGAGCCACGCGGAGTGGGCATCCGCATCGAGGCCCTTCATAAATCCTTCAACGGCAACCACGTCCTGAAGGACATCAATCTCGAAATTCTGCCCGGCGAAACCTTTTCCATCATCGGCCCTTCCGGGACCGGCAAGAGCGTTTTGCTTAAACATATCGTTAAACTGGAAAAGCCGGACAGTGGGCATATTTTCATCGACAATCAGGACATCTACGAAACCAGCCAGGACCAGGGTCGCCGGAATTTCCGCTACAGCATGGTGTTCCAGTCCTCGGCTCTCTTCAATTCCTTGTCCGTGGGCGAGAATGTCGGCCTTTGGCTGCGGGAAAAACGGGTGTGCGGTGAGTCGCGTATTCGCCGCATCATTCGGGAAAAACTTCGCCTGGTCGGCTTGGAAGGCAAAGAGGAGTTGATGACTTCCGAGCTTTCGGGCGGGATGCGCAAGAGGGTTGCCATCGCCCGGTCGCTGGCGATGAACCCGGATCTGATTCTCTACGATGAACCGACTGCCGAACTCGATCCGGTCACCTCCGACGAATTAGCCAAAGTCATCATGAACCTGAAAAAGCAGGTCAATCTCACGACTGTCATTGTCAGCCACGATCTTAACTTCGCACTCTATCTTTCGGATCGGGTCGCCATGATCAGCGAAGGCCGGATTGTCGAGGTCGGGACCCCGGCGGAGATCAAGGCCAGCCAGAATCCCGTTGTCCGCAATTTCATCTACACTACGACCAAAGGCATCAAGGGGGAGGACTAAGATGGCCCTGTCCACGGAAAAAAAGGTGGGACTGTTCTTTCTGGCAACGATCTTCGCGCTGGCGGTGGTGATCGAGCTGGTCGAGGACTGGCGTCCTTTTGAGACCCAAAACGACTACACTGCTTATTTTGAGGCAGCCGTCGGCATCAATCCCGGTGACTCGGTTCGCCTGGCCGGCGTCGAGGTGGGGAAAATCAAGGCCGTTGGCATCGAGGACAATAAGGTCCGCATCGACTTCTACGTTGTGGATGGAACGCGCATCAAGGAAGATTCGGTGGCGATGATTCGGCAAACGAATCTTCTCGGCGGGCAGTTCCTCGGACTCGACTTCGGGTCCGACCAGAGCAAGGCGCTGCCCCCCGGCTCCACCGTGCAGACGCGGGAAGGCTCCAATATCGATCAGCTGATAACCAATCTTGACCGGAATCAGGAAAGGGTTCTTGGCGCTTTGGGCGACATGGTGGAAGAGAGCCGGGGTCCTTTCGTCGAGACGATGACGCAGATCGACAACATCACCCGCAAAATCGACCAGGGAGAGGGGACCTTGGGGCGGATAGTCAATGACCCGGCATTGTACGAGGAGGTGCAGAGCGCAGCTGCCAACCTTCAGGTCATTCTGGCCCGCATCGAGCGTGGTGAGGGGTCATTGGGGCGGATGTTGACCGATTCCACTCTTTACGACAACGCCGCCCTGAGTCTTGCCAACCTGAGTGAAATTTCCACGCGGGTCAAGGAAGGGAAGGGCTCTGTCGGGAGACTCTTTGCCGAGGACGAACTCTACGTCAATGCTTCCGATGCCCTGGCCAATATCCGTGACGTCTCTGCCAAGGCGAACAACGGAACCGGTTCGTTGGGGAAGCTGGTGAATGATGACGCCCTCTATGAAGAAACTCGCGCCACGATGCAGCGGATCAACAGTATTGCCGCCAAGATCGATGATGGCAAGGGGACCATCGGGCGACTGATCAACGAGGACGACCTGTACCGTGACGCAAAAACCACTCTGCATAAAGTCGAAAAAGCCGTGGACGGATTGAGCGACCAGGGACCGATGTCGGCCCTCGGGGTCGTCGTCGGGACCCTGTTCTGATCCTTTTCGCGACAAGTTCTGCGTCCTGATGTGGTGGTTTTGCTTTGCCCCTGGCTGGAAAAACGTCAATTGGCGGTGCTGGCAACTTCCGGTTATTGATCATTGGGGTTAACTGACCGAAATAAAAGGCATAATTAGGTCAGGTGTTTAGCGGTTCCGGTTTCCATGTTTCTTGCATCCGGATTAAATTCAGGCATCGTATCCCGGGTGGGACGCGACCTTTTTGATCATGAATATTCTGTGTTCTCAGGAGGCCCGTCTTGATGCATAAAGTTATCAAAATCATTTCCCTTCCAGCGATCGGTTTTGTTCTTCTTGCCGCCTGTACCGACCTCTCCACCCTCCGCTCCGACAGGCCGATCAGACCTGTCCCTGAATTTGAAAAGTTGATCGTCGGCCGGCTCGATGCCAACTACATCGGCAACGAAGCATGTCTCGCCAAGTGCCATGTGCACGACAAAATATCCCAGGACTTGCAGCATTCCGTGCATGGCGCCCAGGTTTCGGCAGAGAGCGGCCTTCCTCTCGTCAACTGCGAATCGTGTCACGGTCCCGGCGACCTGGCGGTCGCAGTGTTGGTAGAAACGGCTTCAGGAGAAAAGCGTTGCAGCTTCGAGACCCTGCTGCCGCTGAAGGAACTTCCCGCCCAGGCCCAGACGCTCATCTGCCTGAAGTGCCATTCAGCCGCTTCCACGCCTAATCTCCAACACTGGAATGCCAGCACCCATGCCATCAGCGATGTCAGCTGCTTCGACTGTCACCAACTGCACCAGGGCCCGCGGCAGAAAGTGAGCCGGCAGGAGATGTCAGAG
>DASPGW010000159.1 GCA_035620395.1 Desulfuromonadales bacterium
TTTGTGCGCACCCTCAACGACCAGCTCTCGCGGCACGTCGCGAACCTGGCCGAGGAGCCCGGCATCGGCCGGGAGCAGGCTGCGGCCCTCGGCGTGGATGAACTGCTCCTCGTCCCCCTGGTCAGCAAGAACCGGCGCATCGGCCTGCTGCTGGCCGACAACATCGTCAACCGCCGGCCGATCAGCGACGAGGATCTCGCCTCGCTGGAAACCTTTGCCCTGCCGGTTTCCTTCGCCATCGAGCGGGCCGCCCTCTATGAACGCCTGCAGGAGGAGTTGGCCAAGCTGACCGAGGCGAACAGACGCCTCAAGGCACAGCAGGAGCAGATCGTACGCATGGAAAAGATGGCGCTGGTGGGGAAGATCACCGCCAATATCGCCCATTCCATCCGCAATCCGCTGACCATCATCGGCGGTTTCGCCCGCACGCTGATCAAGAGCACGCCGCCGGGCGACGCCAAGCGGCAGTTCATCGAATCGATCATCCGCGAGTCGCGCCGCCTCGAGGAGGTCCTGCAAGAGGTGCTGAATTATTCGGAGTCGCTGCACCCCACCTTCGACCTTTGGGACATCAACCAGCTCATCGCCGGGGTCTACGCCGGTCTGAACGAAGACCTCGAATTGGGCGGAATAGAGTGCCGGCTCGATTTCGCCGCCGGCCTGCCGCTGGTGCGCGTCGACTACAAGAAGATCTCCTACTGCCTGCGCAGCCTCATCCGCAACGCCATCGAGGCAATGTCCCCGGGCGGCGCGATGGAAATCCGTACCTGCCGGCGTGAAAACGAACTGCTCATCGTTCTGGCCGACAGCGGCCACGGTATGACGGCGGAGACGATGCACTCGGTGACGCTCCCCTTTTTCACCTCCAGGGACGACGGCAGCGGCCTCGGACTCCCCCTGTGCGCCCGCATCCTCGACGAGCACGGCGCCCGGCTCGACATTACGAGCGAAGAGGGCGTCGGAACCATCATCACGATCATTCTGAACATACCGACGGAGGCAACTCATGGCCCGACTGCTGGTGGTTGACGACGAGAGGGATATCCGCTATCTGTACGCCGCGGAGCTCAAGGACGAGGGATACCAGGTCGACACAGCCGCTTCCGGTGCGGACGCTGCAGAACTGCTGCAGCAGCACCATTACGATCTGATCGTGCTCGACATCCAGATGAAGGGGGAAAGCGGCCTGCAGCTGCTGCAGAAGATCGTCCGCGAAAAAACCGACCTGCCGGTCATCCTCTGCACCGCCTTCAGCTGCTACAAGGACGACTTCTCCTCCTGGCTGGCCGACGCCTACGTGGTCAAGAGCTCCGATTTGACGGAGCTCAAGAGCGAGGTGCGGCGAATACTGGAGAAACGGGGAAAACAAGGTTCAAGTTAAAAGGTTCGAGGCCAAAGGCCAAAACCCGGCTCTTTCATCTTTTACCTTTTGCTTTGAACCTGATTTTCCGGAGGGAAATCCATGAAAGCCGTCATCATGGCGGGGGGCTTCGGCACCCGCATCCAGCCCTTGACCATCAACATGCCCAAGCCGATGATCCCGCTGATCAACCGGCCGATCATGCTGCATATCATCGACCTGTTGAAAAGGCACGGCATCACCGAGCTGATCCTGCTGCTCTACCACCAGCCGATGGTGATCAAGAATTTCTTCGGCGACGGCAGCGAGTTCGGCGTCCACATCACCTACGTCACGCCGCTGGAAGACTTCGGCACCGCCGGGGCGGTCAAGGCGGCGGCCAAGTTCCTGGACGAGCGGTTTCTCATCATCAGCGGCGACCTGCTGACCGACTTCGACCTCTCGCAGGTCATCAAGTTTCACGAAGAGAAGGGGGCGAAGGCCACCATTACCCTGACCTCGGTCAAGGATCCCCTCCAGTTCGGCGTCGTCATCACCGACAAGGAAGGCCGCATCACCAAGTTTCTGGAGAAACCGGGCTGGGGCGAGGTCTTCTCCGACACCATCAATACCGGCATCTACGTCCTCGAACCGGAAGTCCTGGCAATGATCCCGGCGGGGGAGAACCGCGACTGGTCGAAGGACGTCTTCCCGCAGATGCTCGCCGAGGACGCTCCGCTCTTCGGCTGCCAGCTTTCCGGCTACTGGGCCGACATCGGCAACACCGACGCCTACCTCGAAGCCGGCCGCGACATCACCCGCCGCCAGGTCAGGGTGCTGATCGACGAGCGCGCCACCGAAAGCCGTCCCGACATCCACCTCGGGGAAGACGTGCTGGTGGGCCGCAAGGACCTCTCGCTGCTCGAAGGGATGGTGGTTCTCGGCGACAACACGCAGGTGCTGGGCCACGCACGGCTGAAGAACACGGTGGTCGGCCGCAACTGCGTCATCGAGGACGGCTGCGAGCTCGAGGATGCCGTCCTCTGGGACAACGTCTACCTGAAGAAGGGGTGCCGCATCCAGGGGGCGGGGCTCTGTCACAACGTGCGGGTCGGTCAGGGGGTGGTCATCGAGGAGGGGGTGATCGTCGGCGACGAGACAACCATCGGCGACGAGGCCTACCTGAAGAAGGACGTCAAGGTCTGGCCGCTCAAGGTCATCGAGGGGGGGGCGATCGTCACCACCAACCTGATCTGGGGCGAGAAATGGCGCAAGAGCCTGTTCGAGGGAGCGGTAGTGCGCGGCCTGACCAACGTCGAGCTGACCCCCGAATTCTCGGCCAAGCTGGGGGCGGCCTACGGCTCCACCCTGCCCAAGGACTCCTTCATCCTCGCCGGCCGCGACGCCATCCGGGCCTCGCGCATGCTCAAGCGATCCTTCCTCGGCGGCCTGTTGTCGGCCGGGGTCAACGTCCGCGACATCAAGATGGTCTCCCTGCCGGTGCTGCGCTACAAGCTGACCACCTTCGGCGAGGTCGGCGGCGTCCATTTCCGCCAGTCGCCCGAGGATCCGGCGGCCACCGACATCATCTTCTTCGACGCCGAGGGGATCGAGGTCTCCTCGGCGGCGGCCAAGGGGATCGAGCGCATCTACTACAAGGAGAACTTCCGCCGCGTCCATTTCTCCGAGCCCGGCGGCATTTCAGAGCTGCCCCGCATCTACGACTATTACCGGGAAGGGTACCTGCGCGCCCTCGATGGCGCCGCGCTGCGCGCGGCGGCGCCCAAGGTGGTGGTCGACCTCAACCACTCCCCGGCCGGCGAACTGCTGCCGGGCCTGCTCAACGATCTCGGCTGCGAGGTGATCGAGCTCAACTCGCACCTGCAGGAGAGCCGCTCCGGCACCTCCCCCGAGCAGGCGGAGCGTGCCCTGGAGCAGCTCTCGCGCATCGTCGTCACCCTCGGCGCCACCGCGGGTTTCTGGCTCGGGCCTTCCGGCGAACGGTTGAAGCTGATCGACGAGACCGGCGAAGTCCTTTCCGACATCGAGGCCCTGGCCAGCCTCGCCTCCCTGGTCTGCCAGGCCGAGCGCAGCGGCAGCCTGGTGTTGCCGGTGCCGGCACCGCTGGCGGTGGAGGAGTTGGCGGTGGCGGCAGGGTTGACCGTCAAGCGCACCAAGACCGACGGCCGCTCCCTGGTCGAAGGGGCCAAGGAGCGGAACGTACAACTGGCCGCCGCCCTCGACGGGCGGTTCGCCTTCCCCGCCTTCCAGTCCAACTTCGATGCGCTTTTCGCCGTCGGCAAGACCATCGAACTGCTGGTGCGCACCGGCAAAAGCCTGGGCGAAGTCCGCCGGAGCAACCCGACGCGGGCCTACCGGCATCTGCAGCTTCCCTGTTCCTGGGAGCTCAAGGGTGGGATCATGCGCAAGATGAGCGAGGATTCGGTCGAACTCGAAGCCTCCTTCGTCGACGGGGTCAAGGTCCAGTTGCCGGGCGGCTGGGCGCTGGTCCTGCCCGACCAGCACCGGCCGGTGGTACACCTGATGGCTGAAGCGGGCAATGCCGCCCGCGCCGACGAGCTGCTCGAAACCTACCGCCGCAAGGTGGAGGAGTGGAAGAAGGAACTGCTGAAAAGCTAGGCTCGAGGCCCTAGGCCCGAGGCAAAAGGTTAAACCTATAGCCTCGGGCCTCGAAAGGAACTTTCCGTGTCCGAACTGCGCTGGGACCCGCTGAAGATGAGCTGGGTCATCATCACCAACAACGGGACCAGGCGCCCGCGGGACTTCTACCACGAGCGGGAGCGGGTGGTGATGGCCGCCTGCCCCTTCTGCTACGGACAGGAGGATAAAACGACGCGGGAGATCTTTGCCATCCGCGACGCCGGCAGACGCCCCGACACCCCCGACTGGCGGGTCCGGGTGATTCCCCACAAGTACCCCGCCCTGCGCATCGAGGGGGAACTGGAGAAGCGGGGAGTGGGACTCTATGATGCCATGAACGGAGTCGGTGCCCATGAGATCATCATCGAGAACCCGGACCACGACCGCAGCCTGGGGGAGCTGACCCCGGCCGAGATCACCGACGTGCTGCGCGCCTGGCGGACCCGGCTGGTCGATCTGCGCCGCGACCCCCGGTTTCGTTATATCCTCCTGTTCAAGAACCACGGGGTGGAGGCGGGGGCGAGCGTCCCCCACTCGCACTCCCAGCTCATCGCGCTCCCGGTCACCCCCCCGGTGGCGGCCACCGAGCTCTCCGTCTGCCGCGAATACTACGCGCGCAAGGAACGCTGCCTGGTCTGCGACATGCTGGCCCAGGAGAGCGCGGCGACCGAGCGCATCGTCCGCGACGACGGCGACTTCCTGGTCTTCGCTCCCTTCGCCGCCAGTTTCCCCTTCGAACTGCGCCTCGTCCCCAAACGCCACAGCCATGACTTCGGACTGATGACCGAACAGGAACTCGCCAGTCTGGCCGAAGCGCTCAAGGACGCCCTGCTGCGACTGCGCAGCGTGCTGCACGATCCGCCCTACAACTTCGTTCTGCATAATACCCCGCCGATGCACCTGAGGCTTGGAAAGCCTGCCTACTGGGGCTCCCTTCCCTACGATTACCACTGGTACATCGAGCTGATCCCCCGGTTGACCAAGATCGCCGGCTTCGAATGGGGGACCGGCTTCCACATCAACCCGATGCCGCCCGAGGAGGCCGCCCGCCATCTGCGCGAAGCCGACCTCTCGGTCAGTTTCTGAGCGAACCGCCGAGAACCGGCCGAACTGGAACGGAACGAACATGACACCTGATACTCCCCGCGCGACGGACTATTTTCCCCTGGGCCTCCAGATCTCCGGCCGGGCCTGGGACGACCACGACCTGAATCTCGAGCTGTTCGCCGAATACCCCTCGGCACCCCTCTACCCCCTGCGCCTGCTCGCCTCCCGCCTGCGCGGGAAGGCACCACAGAGGCCGGCGAGCGCCGGCCAGCTCAATCTGCTCGCCCTGCTCAACACCGCCTTCCGCATCGTGGCCGGCCGCTATCTCGAGCAGCGCCGCTGCAGCGTCGGGCTGGAGGCCGTCGAACTGGCCGGCCGCCACTTTCCCCTCGCTTCCTTGCGGCACACCCTCGAAGCCTTCGTCCGCCACTATCCTCCCCTGGCGGTGCGGCAGGGGATGGGCAGGGACGGCTTTCTGCGCGGCCATGACGCCCCGGCCGGCCGCCGAAACGCCGCCGTCGAGCTCTTCGTCCTCGCCGTGCAGACGCTCAACCCGGCCGCCCACTCTCTGGCCGGGCTCTTCGACGACGCCGAACTGCAACGCGACTGCGACTACCGCGAAACGCTGCGGCTGCTCGATGCCGAGCTGGCCGGCGAGGCGGCCTCCGGCCTGCTCGGCGGCTCGCTGCTGGCCCGGCTGCGCGAGCCGCTGCTGGCGGCGCCCGACTCTCTGGCCGGCCAGCTCGATTACATGCGGCAGCACTGGGCGGCCCTGCTCCCCCCCGAACTGCTGCGTCGCCTGCTCAGCGCCTTCGACGTGCTGCGCGAAGAGGAGCAACTGCGCGGCGGCGGCCCCGGACCCACCCATATCCCCCGCTTCGCCGCGGCCGGCGATGAACCCGAGCGCTTCTCCCCGGACACCGACTGGATGCCGAACGTGGTCCTGATCGCCAAGACCATCTACGTCTGGCTCGACCAGCTCTCCACCCGCTACGGCCGGCCGATCGAGCGGCTCGACCAGATCCCCGGCGAGGAGCTCGACCGCCTCGCCCGCTGGGGCTTCACCGCTCTCTGGTTGATCGGCATCTGGGAGCGCTCGGTCGCCTCGGCCGAGATCAAGCAGCGCATGGGCAACCCCGAGGCTGTCGCTTCCGCCTACTCCCTCTACGACTACACGGTCGCCGCCGATCTTGGCGGCGAGGCGGCGCTGCACGAACTGGAGGAGCGCTGCCGCGCCCGCGGCATCCGCCTCGCCTGCGACGTCGTCCCCAATCACACCGGCATCTATTCGCGCTGGACCCGCGAGCACCCCGACTGGTACGTTCAGGTGGAACACCCCCCCTACCCGGCCTACCGCTTCAGCGGCCCGAACCTCTCGCGCAGCGACGACGTCGAAATCGTCATCGAGGACGGCTACTGGAACCATGCGGACGCCGCCGTCGTCTTCAGGCACGTCGAGCGCGGCAGCGGCCGGGTGCGCTTTATCTACCACGGCAACGACGGCACCCATCTGCCGTGGAACGACACTGCCCAGCTCAACTTTCTCCTCCCCGAGGTGCGCGAGGCGATGATCCGCACCATCGTCGAGGTGGCCCGCCGCTTCCGCATCATCCGCTTCGACGCCGCCATGACCCTGGCCAAGAAGCATTTCCAGCGCCTCTGGTTCCCGCTGCCCGGCGGCGGCGCCGGCGTCCCCAGCCGCGCCGAGCACGCGATGGCGGCGGAGGCGTTCGAGGCCGCCTTTCCCGCCGAGTTCTGGCGCGAGGTGGTCGACCGGGTGGCCGCCGAGGTCCCCGACACCCTGCTGCTGGCCGAAGCCTTCTGGCTGATGGAAGGCTATTTCGTGCGCACCCTCGGCATGCACCGGGTCTACAACAGCGCCTTCATGAACATGCTGAAGATGGAGGAGAACGCCAAGTACCGCACGGTGCTCAAGAACGTACTCGAGTTCAACCCCGAGATTCTCAAGCGCTTCGTCAACTTCATGAACAACCCGGACGAGGCGACCGCCGTCGCCCAGTTCGGCAAGATGGACAAGTACTTCGGGGTGGCGGTGCTGCTGGTCACCCTGCCGGGGCTGCCGATGGTCGGCCACGGCCAGGTGGAGGGGTTCGAAGAGAAGTACGGCATGGAGTACCGCCGCGCCTACTGGCACGAAACACCGGACGAGGGGTTCATCGCCCACCATGAGGCGCAGATCTTCCCGCTGATGCGGCGCCGGTATCTTTTCAGCGGCTCGGCCGAGTTCGTCCTCTACGATTTCTGGAGCGGCGGGCACGTCAACGAGGACGTCTTCGCCTACAGCAACCGCACCGGCGCCGAGCGGGCACTGGTCGTCTACCACAACCGATTCGCCGACACCGGCGGCTGGATCCGCGAGTCGACGGGGAAGATGGTACGCGACGCCGGCGGTGAGCACCTGCGGCGTTCCACCCTGGCTTCCGCCTTTTCCCTGCGCGGCGAGCCGGGGATATTCTACCGTTTCCGCGACCACCGCAGCGGCCTCGAATACCTGCGCGCCGGCCGGGAACTGGCCGAGCAGGGACTTTACCTGCCCCTCGGCCCCTACCAGTACTACGTCCTGCTCGACTGGCGCGAGGTCGTCGACGCCGACGGCAGCTGGAGCGAACTGGCCGCCGACCTCGACGGGCGACCCGTCGCGGATCTGGACGCCGAATGGAAACGGCGCCGCTACGCGCCGCTGCACGAGGCGCTGCGGCGCGCCGTCGACCACGGCCTGCTGACGCGGGTCGGCACCGAGCTTCTCGCCGTCACCACCAAGGAACGCCCGGCCCTCACCCTTTTCGGCCGCGAAGTCGCCGCCCTCCGCACGGCACTGGCGCACGCCGCCGGCCTGCCGGAGCCGGAGACTGCCACCGGCGATGAACTGGCGGCGGATCTGGCCGCCCTGGAACGGCTGCTGGCGCTGGAGGGTCGGAATGCCCGCGAGCAGGCCGCTCTCGCCGCGTTGCGCTGCGCCTTCCCCGACGCGCCCGGCGCCGGGGGGGACATCCGGTCGCCGGAGTTCAGCCGCGTCTTCCTCTCCTGGCTGGCGCTGCGCCGTCTCGGCGAGCTCGGCGGCCCGCAGGGGGCGCCGGCCCGCACCGCCGCCTGGCTCGAGGAGTACCTGCTGCGCGACACCCTCTTCAGGCAGTTGCGGCTGGAGACCGACGAGGCGACCGCGCACCGCGATGCCCTGCTGGTCGCCATCCTCTGCCGGCACCAGGGGGCCTGGCGTGCCGACGCCGAGGAGACGGCGGCGCTGCGAGCCGTCCTCGCCGATCCGCAGACCCGGGAACTGCTCGGCTGGCACCGCCATGGCGGCAGCCACTACATTCTCCGCGAACGTCTGGAGAGCCTGCTCTGCTGGCTTTACTTCACCGCCGCCGTCGATGCGGTCGCCGAGGCGGGGGAAGAAACCGCCGCCCTCCTCGCCGGCCTGGCCGGCCTGCACGACTTCTTCGGCCAGGTGCAGGAGAAAGCGGCCGAGGTGCACTACCAGGTGGAAAAACTTGCCGAATTCGTCTAGAATGCGCGGGCGTAGGGGCGCAGCATGCTGCGCCCCTACATAACCCGAACCCGGATCCGGTTTCCGTGAATATTCTTCTTGTCTCTTCCGAAGTCGCCCCGTTTGCCAAGAGCGGCGGCATGGCCGATGTCGCCGGCGCCCTGCCCCGTGCCTTGCGCCAACTCGGCCACGACGTGCGCATCGTTTTGCCCTGCTACCGGACCGCCCGCCAGCGTTTCCCCATGGCAGAGACGGGGATCGTCATCGAGGCGGCCGTCGAAGGCCGGTCGCAACGGGCAGAGGTCCGGCAAACATCCCTGGACGATGTTCCGGTCTATCTTATCGACCAGCCCCGCTATTTCGACCGTGACGGCCTCTACGGCACACCTGCCGGCGATTACCCGGACAACGCCCAGCGCTTCGGCTTCTTCTGCCGCGCCGTGCTCGAACTGCCCCGGCTCCTCCACTGGCGCCCCGACATGCTGCACTGCAACGACTGGCAGAGCGGCCTGGTGCCGGTGCTGCTGCGCACCGCCCACCGCGACGACCCTTACCTTGCCGCCACCGGCAGCCTGCTGACCATCCACAACCTCGGCTACCAGGGTGTTTTCCCGGCCGGGGTGTTCGACACCCTCGACCTCGACCCGCGCCTCTTCACCCCCGCCGCCCTCGAATACTGGGGGCAGGTCTCCTTTCTCAAGGGAGGAGTGGTCTTCGCCGACCGCGTCAACACCGTCTCCGAGACCTACTGCCTGGAGACCCTCATGCCCGAGTACGGCTTCGGTTTCGAGGGAATCCTGCGCGCCCGCGGCGCCGCCTACAGCGGCATCCTCAACGGCCTCGACGAGCGGCAGTGGAACCCGGCCACCGACGCCGCCCTTGAGCAGACCTTCAGCGCCGCCGACCTTTCGGGCAAGGCGGCCTGCAAGCGCGCCCTGCAGCAGGCACTGGGCCTGACAGTCGACCCGGCCATCCCGCTGATCGCCATGGTCACCCGCCTCGACACGCAGAAGGGGCTCGACCTGGTGGAGCAGGCCTGGGAGGGGTTGCTGGAACGCAGGGTGCAGTTGGTCCTGCTGGGGACGGGAGAGGAGAAGCACATGCGCTTCTTCGCCGGCGTCCAGGGACACCACCCGGAGCAGGTCTCGATCCACCTCGAATTCGACGACGCCCTCTCCCGGCGCATTTACGCCGGCAGCGACCTTTTCCTGATGCCGAGCCGCTACGAACCGTGCGGCCTCGGCCAGTTGATCGCCCTGCGCTACGGCAGCATCCCGGTGGTGCGCCGCACCGGCGGTCTCGCCGATACCGTCATCGATCCGGCCGAGGATGCGGCGGCAGCCAACGGCTTCACCTTCGGCGAGCCGTCTCCCCTCTCGATGCTGATCGCCCTCGACCGCGCGCTCGGCCTCTATCGGCAGCCGCAGCCCTGGCTGGCGATGGTCAGGCGGGGGATGCAGCAGGACTTCTCCTGGGACCGCTCGGCGCAGCACTACCTGGATCTCTACCGGCAGGCGAAGGAGGCGAAGGGTGCCTGAGGGACTGAAGCAGAACGGGACGGCGCCCGCGGCAAGCGACGCGCCGGCGGCGGAGGAAAAGAAGGGAAAGCTCTTCCCCGAACTGGAAGAGCTGCAGCAGGAGATCGACCGCCGCATCCGCGACAACAAGCGCTTTCTCGAGCGCTTCCTCGACGAGGACTTCAACGACGACGAGGACTTCAACGACGACGAGGAGGCGAAGGACGGGGAGGACGAGGAAGAGGATTTCGAGGAATTGTAGGTTTTACCCGTGACGAATGAAAAGCAGAATAGGATGTAACTACTCAGCCATCGCGAAAAGAATCTTCCCCCCTGAGAAACAGGGGGGACGGCTCGCCCTGCGAGCCAGGGGGGTCACCTCCGCCGCGGCCACCCCCCTGCCCTACGGGCATCCCCCTATTTCATAGGGGGACCTTTACGCCCCTTCCAGCCACCCCCGGATCGCCGCTTCCGTCTCGCCCCACCCCTCGCCCAGCCGCTCGGCGAGGAAGGTGGCGAAGAGGCTGTCGAAGAGCTGCAGTCCCTCCTCCAGCACTGCCATCCGCTCGTAGAAGACCGCCATCTGCTCGCTCGCCTCGTCGGTAAGGGCGTCCTTCTCCGGCTTCACCGCCGGCGCCTTGAAGGAGGCGAAGGCGAAGACCTCTCCCTTGAGGTTGAGCCGCCAGAGGTGCTCCCCCTTCTCCAGGTAGAGGACCGCCTCCTGGATCTCCTTGCCGGCGCGCAGCGCCGTCACCACCTCGCCGAAGCTGTCCTGCGGACCGGTGACGGCGATCTTCTGCACCCCCGCCTCGCCGCCGCCGACCAGCACCAGCCGGTCGTTGAGGGTGGCGACGAATCCTTCCCCTTCCAGCGACTGCCCGGGACGGCAGACCTGGTAGACCGAGTCGGCGTTCATCGTCCGGTACATCAGCCAGAGGAGCAGGTCGCGGCCGAGCCATCGGTTGTCGCGGATCAGCTCGAGGACGCCGTCGCCGGCGGCCTGGTTGGCCTTCGCCAGGAGCGGCTGGAGAGCGGGCGCCACCACCTCTTCGGCGCGGGCATAGGGATGGTAGGCGACCAGGCGAAAACCGTCGAACGTCTGCTTGAAGAGAACCTCGAACTGGTCGACCACCTTGGCGCTGAGGCTTGCCAGGGTGAGCAGGCCGCTGCGGGTGTCCCAGACGGCATCCCAGACCGCCGGGGCCGGCAGGGTCTTGGCCAGCAGCGCACCGTGAACCGCCTCCTTGAGCTCCTCGCGCTTCGCCTTCGGCACCCGCTGCAGCCCCGGGTGCTGGGAGAGGAACTGGCGCTCGGCCTGCTGCATCCAGGCCTTCAACAGCGCCGGCGGCACCTTGCGCTGATCGCGGCGCAGGGTGAAGGTGAGCCAGTGGTCGCGGCAGAAGCTGGCGGGGTTGGCGAAACCGCTCTCGCGGGTGTCGTCGAGCTGGACCCAGCCGACGGAAAGCTCTTCTGCGTTGTGTTCGATGGACTGGAAGCCCTTGGCGGCGAGCTTTTCGCCGGCCCAGGCGCCGAGGTCGCCGGCGGGCAGATCACCGACGACGCGGAACTGACAGATGCTGACGGTGTTGCTGAGTAGACCCATGGTACGGCTCCTTGCTTTGGGGTTGTTCGGAGCGTTATGGGATACACCTTTTCGGCGGTGGGGGCAAGGGGGAAGTTGGTCGGGCCAGCAACTATGGTCGAAGCATTAATAAACACTATTGACTCTGGGATGTTGCAGAGGTAAAAAGGGGAGACGTTTTTTCCGGTGGAGGTGGGGAGATGGCCGGAACCCCGAATCACAGATCGACACATCCAAGCCGCCCGTAACCGGCCCCGCGCCGGCGGGCGGCTCTTTGCATTCACGGGAAGGGGCGTTGAAAATCGGGGCAACGCTGCTGCCTGGGCAGAAGAGAACCCGGCAACGGGTCGAGGTCTACGGCAACACTCCGCCGGTGTCCGGTACTGCTGCGGAAAGGTCATTAAATACATGAAAACTGTATTTTAACCACAAATAATCAAGGAGTTTGCCCATGTACAAAAACTTGAATGTTGGTAAAAGTTTGTTGCTACTTTTTCTTTGCCTCCTGCTTTCCGGTTGCGCAGTCTTTCGTGGTGGAAAAATACCTGAAGTGAATTTAATGCCGTTAGAAAAGACAGATCAGCCGAAGCCATCCATCTCATATGACATAAAGTCTATGGGTGGTCTTTTCGATACCGCTAACTCGTCAGAGCACATCCAGAGTATCATTGCGGGTGAATTATTACAGACTTTGGAACAAACAAACTATTTTAGTCGCATTTCAAAAAAAGATGAAGAAGCAGATCTTAGCCTCTCAGTTACGGTTAAAAATTCTGGCAATCCAGCAGCCATGATTCCTGCCTTTATTACAGGGTTAAGCCTTTACATTATACCATCATGGGCTACAGACAATTTTGAGGTCACTGCTATAGCCAAAAATCGACAAGGACATAGCAAAGAATATGTTTTGTCCGACTCTACGACTTTAGTTCAATGGCTGCCAATGATCTTCGTATTCCCGGCAAAAAACTTTTCTGTAATTCCGGAAGTAAGGAAGAACATATACAGGAATATTATTATGCAAATGAAAAATGATGGATTTATTTCAAACGACCCCACAGTAAAAGTGTCTGGTTAAAACCAATAAAAACATAACAATCGGCAAGTCCCCGGCTTCCGCCTTGGGATTTATGCTCTGACTGCAGACGAATTCTGCCCTAAACAAAAATTGGCCCATTTCAGATGGGATTATCCCATCTCGTTGTCATCAAGGAGGAAGTATGCAAAAGCTTATCCCGGTTATCTTCTTATGTTTCTTGTCAGGATGTGCTTCGATCGTTTCAGGCGGGCCTGAAATAGTGACCATCAGTTCAAACCCGCCTGAAGCCAAAATGACCCTTTGCAACGATCGTACAAAGCAGTGCATGGCAATCGGGCAGACCCCCTACACCGCAACCCTCGATAGAAGCCAGGGGTTTTTTACTCCAGCCAGATATTCTATTAAATGTGAAAAGCCAGGCTTCGGCCCTGCTGAGAGAACCCTCTCTGCCGGAATGAACGGCTGGTACGCCGGGAATATCATTTTTGGTGGACTCATCGGTTTACTTATTGTCGACCCGGCCACGGGGGCCATGTGGGATATCAAGGAACACAATATGGTCCTGAATCTTTCCCCTTTGGCCATCGAGCCTGAGAAACCCCAAATTGTCCCGGACAGCCCCGCGCCACAACAAGAGATCGAAAAGTCCCAATCATAAATCCCAGAGGGGACAAAATGCGCGGTTAACGTCTGTATCGCGCATCGACCATCTCTTGAAGAGCTGTTTGCAGGTAAGGATAGCAAAGAGAAAAAGTCCTTGGCCGCCTTGCAGCCCATGTTGAACGGAGTTACCCGCTGAAGGATATAGGGTGCTTTCTCGGGCGCCACTATGCCACTGTCAGCAAGATGCTCAAGTGGGCCGGAGCGTAAAAACTGGCAAGGCAAGACTTGACCCCCCACTTTGCTTTGGGTTGTTCGGAGCGTTATGGGATACACCTTTCGGCGGTGGGGGCAAGGGGGAAGTTGCAACCGGCGACGGTACACCAATTGGATACCAATGAATTTATCCGCTTGACCGATAAAGGATGGACAGCGATACTATACGCATTAGATGCGCATGGAGGTTCTAAATGGGAAATACCGCAAAAAAATTGCCGGCGAACCTGAGTATCCGCAGCGACCTGCTTCGAGAAGCCAAGGAACGCAAAATCAATCTTTCGCAGACCCTGGAGGAACGGTTGGAAGAGATTCTGCGCGAGCAGAACCGCCAGGCTTGGCGGGAGGAGAACAAGGAAGCCATCCAGGCTGCCAACGATTTCGTCGCCAGGCACGGCCTCTGGAGCGATGGGTTGAGGCGCTTCTAATGGCCCAGTTCGATATCTACGCGAATCCGAACCAGGGACCTGAAGAACCGGTCAAATACCTCCTGGACCTGCAGGCCGAAATCCTTGAGGATCTGCCGACTCGGGTGGTCGCGCCGCTCGTTGCGCCGGACAGCCTCGGCCCATCCATGCGGATTCTCAACCCCCGGATTTTTGTTCATGGCGAACCATATATCCTGCTGTCACATCTCCTCGCCGCAATTCCCGCCAAGTCCCTTGGCTTGTCAGTCGATTCAGCGAAAACGCAGCGGGACGAGGTCATTCGCTCCGTCGATTTTCTTTTCACCGGCACCTGATTGAAGACAGCGTCTTCGGAAGTTCGAGGGACCGCAAAACCTGATTCGTAGCGGAAGAATGCTGAAGGGTGCCCTCTGCACGCCGAGGGGACAAAACAAGCGGTTAACGTCTGTATCGGGGAGGTCGCCAGCAGATGATCGTGTCCTTGAGCCGCCAATACCTCAATCGCCATGCCGTTCCGGTTATCGAACGGGTCGATACCGCCATCTTCGAGCGAACCTGCTCGCCGCACTGCGCGAGCTGCGCCTTCTGCAACGACGCCTGCTGCGCTTTCGGGGTCTGCGTCGACCTGGACAACGTGCGTCGCATCGAAGGCTGCGCCGACCGACTGGAGGGTTACCTCAGAATTCCGCGCGACCAGTGGTTTACGGGAAATGATGTTCCAGACCCCGAGTACCCGGGCGGCAGCTACATGCGCACCCGGGTCGTCGGGGGAGCCTGCGTGTTCCTGAACCGGGCCGGGCGCGGCTGCCTGCTCCACGCCTTCTGTCTGGCCGAAGGTCTGGACCATCACCTCCTCAAGCCGATGTTCAGCTCCCTCTTTCCGGTAACGGCCGAGGCGGGACTGCTGCGCCCGGCGGCCGAGGTGCTCGACGAATCCCTGGCCTGCCTGGGCGGGGGGCTCACGCTATACCGGGGGGCGCGGGGCGATCTGCAGTACTACTATGGGGATGCCCTCATCCGGGAGCTGGACCGACTGGAGACCCGCGACAAATAATTTAAAACGGCATCTGCTCGCGCAAAGGCGCCAAGGCCGCAAAGAAATTCAAACACTTATGAAGATATAGATCTGAACCAATCAGGCGAACCGCAAGGATCAAATAACTACCTGATTTTCCTTTGCGTTCTTTGCGAGCTTTGCGCGAAACTGCTTTTGCAGGTTTAAATCACTTCAGCGGACCTCCCCCTCAACCCAGGCGACCCGGTTGCGACCTTCGCTCTTGGCCCGGTAGAGTCCGTCATCAGCCCGCTTCAGGGCCTCTTCGAAACTCTCCCCATCGCCCACGGTGCAGGCAAGCCCCAGGCTCACCGTGACCGGGATTTCGACTCCGTCGATGACGACCGGCGCGGCCGCCACCCGCTCCCGGATCCTTTCGGCAATCGCCCGCGCTCCATCGAAGCCTGTGCCGGGCAACACGGCGAGAAACTCCTCGCCGCCGTAGCGGCCGACGAAATCGTAGCGGCGGAGCGACCGGACGAGGCGGTCGGCGATCTCCTTCAGGATCAGGTCGCCGGTCTGGTGGCCGTAGGTGTCGTTGTGGCGCTTGAAGTGGTCGACGTCGAGCATGAGCAGCCCGAGCGCCTTCTGCGGGGTGCCGGCTTCACGCTCGCGCTCCAGCCGGGCGAACTCCTGTTCCGCCCGCAGGAATATCTGGTGCCGGTTGAGCAGCGAGGTCAGGGCGTCGGTCGTCGCCAGAGTGTGCAGAATGTCCTGCGCCGCCTTGAGCTGATTGGTCCCCCGCCGCACCAGCAGGAAAGCGCAGGCGAAGACGATGAGCAGGACGGCCGCGAGCAGCAGCACCGACATTCCGACGACGCCGGCAATGTCGCGGCGGTCGGCAGTAACGTCGACATACAGCTCGAAACCGCCGATCACCTGTCCCGCATCATTCCGAATCGGAAAATAGGTTTCCACCACATCGACGTCGAACTTGCGCTCTTCGGCGAGGTCGAGAACCTCGTCCTTTTCCTCCAGTCGGGAATCGACCTGGCCTGTGAGCGCCCGCTGCAGGCGCCGGTTGTCGGCATCGACGCGGCCGATGAGCAGCGGGTCGGTGCTGTAGACGATCCGGCCGTCGGCGGAAAAAATCTTTATCTTGAGAATATCGAAGGGCTTGAGGAATTGCCGCAGGCGGCGGTCGAGCTGGGTCAGCTGTCCGGGGTCGACGGCGATGCTGCCGTCCTCTGCAGAGAAGAAGTTCAGCAGGGCGTCCCGCTCCAGAACCTGCAGGGCGCTGCCTATCCGGATCGCATCCAGCTCGGCGCGGGAAATCACATGACGGGAGTAAACGACGTAGATGCCGGTGGCCGCCAGGGAAAGGATGACGACGAGGGAGACCAGGGCAATCCTGATGAGCTGGCGCAGGAGCGCGAAGGGATCCTTGCTGGACACCTCCGCCCCGGCGATGCGTTTGGCAGTCATGGTAAAACCCTCAGGGGAGAATACCCCGGAGCTCTGCTGCTCCGGCCCCCCGACCGTTAAGGGCCATCTTATTCCAACCGGGCTTTTATTTCCAGCATTTCGGCAGGTTGCAGAAATGACTGAGACGCAGAAAAATTCCGCGCATCGCCGGAAGGGGATTGACGGACGGCCCCAGGAGTTGTATCTAGCCTGTGGAAGCGGTCCTTTTTCGTCGGAGATGGGGATGCATGTGGCAATCGCTTGATTACTGGATCCGGCAGCAGCTGGCGCTGTTTGACGAGAAGGCCGGGGCGTCGGCCGAAACCTTTGCGGCCGGACGCGGCCGCATCTACTGCGGCCGGGGCTGCCGGAACTGCTGCAATCTGGCGGTCCAGTGCACCTTCACCGAGGCGCTGCCGGTCGCCGAAGCGTTGAGCGACGAGCAGGCCGCCACCCTGGGCGGTCACGTCGCCCGCCTGCGGCAGCACCTCGCGGAGGTCTCCGACCTCAAGTCGTACCTGCGCCTGCACCGACAGGCCATCGGCTGCTGCCCCTTTCTCGGGGCGGACGGCGCCTGCGGCATCTACGCGGTGCGCCCCTTCGCCTGCCGCGCCCTCCTTTCCACCCGCCCCGCCGACTGGTGCGCCGTCGACTTCGCCGAGCTCCACCCGCTGGAAAAGCAGGCCTACCTGAGCAGCCTCGATCCCGCCGTGGTCGCCTGGCCCACCCACTACCTCGCCGCTCCCCGCAACCTCGCCCAGGAGATGGAAGCGGCAGCCGCCTGGCGGATGTTCGACACCTTCGGCTTCACCCTGAGCGGCAACCTCCCCTTTCTTGTCTGGCTGGAGAAGGAATACCGATTGAGCGCGGTGGCGGCCCAAGGGCACGCGGCGACACTCGCTCTGCTCGAAAAAGAGGGCCTGAGCCTCCCCTTTCTGGTCAGTCTCCATCGGCAATAAAACGGCCGGCTCGACGCGGGCAGGCGAGCCATTCCCTGCTAGAATGATAAATGCCGGCACGAAACTGACCGCTCCCGGCTGAAGCGCATCCACCCGACCAGAAGGCTTCGCATGACCGCGCACACCTTCCTTTTCGAACCTGCCCGCTGGCAGGCGAGCGGCGTCTTTGTCGACCCTGCCGGGCAGACCCTGTCGATGGCGGGACACAGCGTCGTCCTGCACTGCGATGGGATCTGGTCGCTCACCGGCAAGATCCACCTGACCGGCGAGTCGACGGTGGAGATCGTCAATGACTGCCGCATCGTCCCCTTCCCGGCGGGGGAACTGCAGACCACCTGGACCTCGCACAATCCGGCCCTCGGCATTCTCAAGGGGCGCTTCGTCATCGTCGACGACACCATTCTCTCCTTCTTCGAGAGCGACGACCACCAATTCCGCGGCACGGAATGGCTGCGCCGGCTCGATGCCGACAATTACGAGAACCGCGGTGTTCTCTTCGAGAGGGAGCGCCTGCTTTCGGCCTGGGCGTCGGAACTGCGGCGGGAGAAATGACCGGCCGGGCAGAAGCGGCGTAATCAGGCCGCAGAGGGCAACGCCGCTGGCAGGGAGGAGAGGAGGGAGACGATGCCTAACGCAAAAAGGCTGGGCGAGATTCTGGTCGAGCAAGGAATCATTTCTCTGAAAACCCGCGACCGGCTCCTGCAGCGAGCCGAAATCCTCCATCGCCGAATCGGCAATGTCCTGGAAGACCTGGGGCTGGTCACCGGCGAGGAACTGGCTGCCGCCCTGGCGAACCAGCACGGCTACAAGACTGCCACCAACCTTGTCCGCATCACCGTTCCCCCCGACCTTCTTGAACTGCTTCCCATCGAAGTGGCGATGCAGCATCTCGTCTTCCCCCTGAAAAAGGAGGGAAGTCGCCTGGCGCTCGCCATGGCCGACCCGACCGACATGCGGATATGTAACAATCTGGCCGCCGACAGTGGACTGAAAATCATCCCCTTCATCGCCACCAAACAGGAGATCCGCGAGGCGATCAGCCATCATTACCTCGGCAAGCCGGCCGCCCGCCCGACTTCACGCACGGTTCTGGCGGTGGACGACGACCAGCTGATCCGCTCGATTCTGACCGACATCCTGGAGAAGGACAGATACCGGGTGCTGACGGCCAGCGACGGCATGCAGGCCTTCAGAACGGTCATCGCCGAGAGCCCGCATGTGATCATTACCGACCTGGTGATGCCGAAACTCGACGGTTACGGCCTGCTCAACGCCCTCAAGAACATCCCCGAGACCAGCTTCATCCCGGTCATCCTCATCAGCGGCCAGCTGAAATCCGAAGAGGAAGAGCTCAAGGCCTTTGAAAAGGGTTTTTTCGACGTGCTCCTCAAACCGCTCAACCAGGCCTCGGTGCGGGCCCGGGTCAAGCGGGCCTTCCATTTCTACGACAACCAGTACCGCCTCTTCTGAACGACCGGCGCCGCTGGCGGTCCGTCTTCCTCCCGTTATACTTCAGGCAGACAGGCAGTTCTCTGACTGCAGGCGAGGGAGGGAGCAATGGCGGATTTGTGCAATGTCGATTTTCTGCAACTCGACGACCTGCTGAGCGAGAGGGAGAAGTCCCTCCGGAGCAGGGTCCGGACGATGGTGGAGCGGGAGGTCATCCCGCACATCGCCGGGTGGTACGAACGGGCCGAGTTCCCTCGGCACCTGATCGCGCACCTGGCGGAGCTGGGGCTGCCGGGAATGAAGCTGAAGGAGTTCGGCGGGGCGAGCAGCGTCGAGTACGGCCTCGCCTGCCGGGAGCTGGAGCGCGGGGACAGCGGCCTGCGCAGCTACCTGTCGGTCACCTCCTCCCTGGTGATGCACCCGATTTCGGTCTTCGGCTCGGCGCAGCAGAAGGCGCGCTGGCTGCCCGCGCTCGCCCGGGGGGAAGCGATCGGCTGCTTCGCCCTGACCGAGCCGGAGGCCGGCTCCGACCCGTCGCACCTGAAGACCTTCGCGCGCCGCGACGGCGACGACTGGCGCCTCTCCGGCCTCAAGCGCTGGATCTCCTTCGGCTCGATCGCCGACGTCGCCCTGGTCTGGGCGCAGACCGAGGAGGGGATCCGCGGCTTTCTGGTGGAGACCTCCACCCCCGGCTTCTCGGCCCGGCAGATACCGCACATGGCGTCGCTGCGCGCTTCGGTGACCTCCACCCTGATCCTCGACGACGTGCGGGTTCCCGCAGCCGCCCGCCTGCCCGGAGCGGAAGGGCTCAAGGCCGCCCTCAGCTGCCTCAACGAGGGACGCCTCGGCATCGCCTGGGGGGCGATGGGCGCCGCCGCCGCCTGTTTCGAGGCGGCCCGCGACTACGCCGTGCGCCGGGTCCAGTTCGGACGGCCGATCGCCGCCTTCCAGCTCACCCAGCGCAAGCTGGCGGCGATGCTCACCGAGATTGTCAAGGGAGAGCTGCTCGCCTGGCGCATCGCCCGCCTGCGCGACGAGGAGAAGGCGCGGCCGGAGCAGATTTCGCTGGCCAAGATGAACAACGTCGCCGAAGCGCTGAACATCGCCCGCGAGGCCCGCAGCATCCTCGGCGGCAACGGGGTCAGCCTCGACTTTCACGTCATCCGCCACATGAACAACCTGGAGAGCGTCTACACCTACGAGGGGACACACGAGATCCACACCCTGATCCTCGGCGCGGCGATTACGGGGATAAATGCCTTCGGGGGAGTGGAGACGGAGGGTTCGTAGGGGCAATTCATGAATTGCCCCTACACCGGCATGCTCTCCCTTGCCTTTAACACACCGGCTCGGTCTTCTCCGTCATCAGCTCGAAGCGGATGCCGGCGGCGGCAAGTTCCTCGAAGAGCCGGTCGAAGAGAGGACCGTGAATCGCCCGCTCCGGGGTGAGCAGGCCGATCTCCTGCAGTTCGCCGCGTCCGATCAGCAGCGCCGTGACTGCCGCGGTGATGGCGGTAACCCGGGCCATGGCAGTGAGCCTCCGAGCCGGGTCGGGATGGATGACCCCCTCCAGGCGGTAGTGCCGCGGCCGACTGGCCTCGACCCCGCTCGCCTCGACCCGGAAAAGGGTAATATCCCGCGCTCCCCGCGGCAGTTGCACTTGCGGCCCGAGCAGGGCATTCAGCAGCCGGATCGGCGGCACCTCCACCCCGTCCACCGCCAGCGGTTTCCGACCGAGCAGGCCCAGCTCCCGCAGCAGAGCCGCTTTGGCGGCGTAGCCGGGCCAGCGCAGGGTCTTCTGGGTGCCCCGGCGCAACCCCTGCAGGGCGGGGTACTCCAGCAGCCAGGGGGCAAAGCCCTCGTGATAGGCTTCCACCTCCCCGATCTCCGGAAAATGGAGCGTCTCCACCCCGGAATAGCGAGGGACGAGCCGCAGCTCGCCCTTCTCGACGACCGCGGCCTCATCCTCGCGCAGCGGCAGTTCCTTCCCGCCGAAGACGATCCGGTAGCCCAGCGGCGGCTGCGGCCGCTCCGGAATGCCGCCGCAGTAGAGGTGCAGCTCCTCGACCCGGTCGAGCCTCTCCGCAAGGTGGCGGGCGGCAATCTCGGCCAGGCCCGGATCGACGCCGCAGCCGATGACCACCGGCACCCCCGCCGCCTCGGCCCGCCGATGCAGTTCCAGCCACTCGCCGGCAGGGGGCAGTGTCAGATCGACCAGAGGGCGGCGCGCTTCGGCCGCGGCCCGAATTGCCGGGGCGCTGGCCGGCTGCGGCAGCGCCGAAACGATCACGTCGACTTCGGCAAAACGGCGGACGACCTCGGCCTGTCCGGTCATCACGTCGATGACCTGAAACTCCAGCTTGCCGCTGCCGGGAAAGGGCGCCAGCCGCCTGCGGACCGCCGCCAGCCGGCGCCGGTCGCGGTCGCCGATCACCGCCCCCGCAACGCCGGGATCGGCCATCAGGTGCAGAGCCGCCGCCGGACCCATCAGCCCGCTGCCCAGAACCATTGCTCGCAGCTTCCGCTCCATTGCTACGTCGGCTCCTTTCCCGACATTCCCGGCCAAAACCCTGGCTCAGGATGGCGACAATGCCCAAGTTGCGGGTGGGTATGGCAGAAAATCCGTGACTGGCTATACGTTACCGCTGAAAGACAAAATCAATCACCCATTACCGGGCTTTCTCTTCCAGATAATACCTCTCCACCACCTGCAACTCGCCGTCCAGTTCGTAGACGAGCGGCTTGCCGGTGGGAATCTCGACCCCTGGAATGTCCGCGTCCGAAATTTGATCCAGATGCTTGACCAGCCCGCGCAGGCTGTTGCCGTGCGCCGCAATGAGCACCCGCTTTCCCAGCTTCAGCTCGGGGACGATCGCCGACTGCCAATAGGGGAGGACCCGCGCTATGGTGTCCCTTAGGCTTTCGGTTGCCGGAAGCTCGTCCGGGGAAAGGGAGATGTAGCGGGGATCGAAGCGGGGATGGCGTTCATCGTTCGGGTCGAGGGCGGGCGGCGGCACATCGAAGCTGCGCCGCCAGAGGTGGACCTGCTCCGGCCCGGCCTGCTGCGCCGTCTCTTCCTTGTTCAACCCCTGCAGCGCGCCGTAGTGGCGCTCGTTGAGCCGCCAGTGGTTGTGCACCGGCAACCACATGAGGTCCATCCCCTCGAGGACGATCCAGAGCGTCTTGATGGCCCGCTTGAGATAGGAGGTGAAGCAGAGGTCGAAGACGAAGCCGTGCCGCAGCAGCAGATCAGCGGCTGCTTTCGCCTCGGCCACCCCCTGCTCCGAGAGACCGACGTCGGTCCAGCCGGTGAAGCGGTTCTCCCGGTTCCAGGTACTCTGGCCGTGACGCAATAAGACGAGCTTGAGCATGGCGTTCTCCCTCACTTCAAGGCTGTCAGAGGCAGTTGAGACGCAAAGTCTTGCGCCTCTACGCTCTGCCATTGTAGCAGAGTGAGAGCGATTGCCAATTCAGGGGAGGAGGTCGCAGAGATGCAAAATCTTGCGTCTCTGCGAAACCAGGCGGGATGCGCGTCGGGAGGCTGGCGCCGGCACGCTGCCGGCGGGGCAGCGCTGCGGGGAGGCGGTGCTGCCTCCCCGCTGAAACGGCTCAGAAGTGGTGGACGAAACGCAGGGTGAACCGCTCGCCCTCGGTGCGGTTCTCGGCGGCGGTCTCGAAATAGGCATTGAAGAAGAGGTGGCTGTCGCGGGAGAGGTGCCAGAGCAGGCCGGGGCCGACGGCGAAGACCCGCTCCCGGCCCGAAACGTCGTGGCCGTCGACTTCGCTGGCGGTTATCTGCTTCAGGTAGTAGCCGTTGAGGCCGAGACGCAGCTGCCCGGGCAGCACTTCATAGGCGGAGGCGAAGTTGGCGTGCACGGCCTGGCCGGCCTGACTGTCGTCGACCGCACGCACATCATTCGGGTCGTTGTTTTCGGCATTCCAGAGATAGTGCAGACGCCAGGAGCCGGTCCACTTCGGCGTCAGGAAAACGGTGCCGGCCCAGTAGGGGTTAAAGGAGAAGAAGTTGCTTCCCGGGTTGAGGTCCTTGTCGTCATCGTACTTGCCGGTCGGCAGGAGCATCTGCAGTTCGATGCGGTGCATGAAGAGCGGGCCGCTCTTCCCCATGACCGGGTCCCACTGCAGGAAGGGACCGACCACGATATCCCCCAGCCCCGATCCATTGTCCCGCAGCAGCGGCGGCGTCATTTCGAGGTCGATGCTGACATAGGGAACGATCACGTTCATCCCCCATTTGCCGCCCCAGAGCAGTTCCTGGTCCGACTGGTAGACCAGCTGCGTCAGGCTGACCCAGACGTCGAGGTCGTTTTTGGTGACGAACGGGGGCAGCGCCCGGTCGCCATCCTTGTCCTGGAACTCATCGGCGGTGTAGTACTGCAGGTACTGCTGAAAGTAGAGGCCGGGGCCGGACGGCGGCGCGCCGTCGAGAAAACTCGTCGCCCCCAGGTTCACCGGGGGCAGGTCGAAGGCCCGTACCGGGTCGGCCGGCAGCAGTGCGCTCGCCAGCCCCATCAACAACAAGGAAATCAGACGTCTCATCAATTACCTCCTTCACTCGGAATCAAGGCGGCCGGAACCGCGCCACAGCTCAGGCCGTCAAGGTCGCAGATTACCGGGAACTTGTCAATTCGGAATAACCGGCAATGCGCTGCCAGCGCCGACAGCGACTTGCACAACGACACCCACCGGCGATAATGAAGGAAAAGTTCGTCTGCATCGCCAACGGAGGTTCTGATGAAAGCGATTCGTGTCCACGAATTTGGCGACCCGGAAGTCATGCGCCTGGAAGAGGTTCCCGACCTCATCCCCGGCCGGGGCGAGGTGCTGGTACAGATCCAGGCGATCGGCGTCAACCCGGTCGATACCTATATCCGCTCCGGCACCTACCCTGCCCGGCCCACCCTCCCCTACACCCCCGGACTGGATGCGGCCGGTGTGATCGAGGCGGTCGGCGAGGGGGTTGGTCACCGCCGGGCCGGTGAGTGGGTCTACGTCGCCGGCAGCCTCTCCGGCACCTACGCCGAGCAGGTGCTCTGCCGGGAAGATCAGACCCACCCCCTGCCGGAGACGATCTCCTTCGCCCAGGGGGCGGCCGTCGGCGTCCCCTACGGCGCCGCCTGGTACGCCCTGTTTTCGCGCGCCGCGGCCCGGCCGGGCGAGTTCGTGCTGGTACACGGCGCCAGCGGCGGGGTCGGCACCGCTTGCGTACAGCTGGCCCGGGCCGCCGGCATGCGGGTGATCGGCACCGCCGGCACCGATGAAGGTCGAAAACTGGTTCTGGAACAGGGGGCGCACCATGTGCTCGACCACCGCGCCGCCGGTTACCTGGAAGCCATCCCCGGCCTCACCTGCGAGCACGGCATCGACGTGGTGCTGGAGATGCTGGCCAACGTCAACCTCGGGCGGGACCTGAAGGCTCTCGCAATGGGGGGGCGGATCGCCGTCATCGGCAGCCGCGGCACGGTCGAGATCGACCCCCGCGACACCATGGGACGCAACGGTTCGATCCTCGGCATGGTCCTCTTCAACGCCACCGAGGCCGAAACAAGAAGCATGCACGCGGCCCTGGGCGCCGGACTGGAGAATGGTACCCTGCGCCCCGTCGTCGGCCGGGAGCTGCCGCTGGTCGAGGCAGCGGCCGCCCACCGGGCGGTGCTGGAGCCGGGGGCCTACGGCAAGATCGTGCTGGTGCCATAGTCACAAGACACCAGCATTTTGTGCCCGAACTGCCCGAACGGAAAGGATTGCATCATGATCACCCTGCGCAAATCGGCAGAAAGAGGCCACTTCCGGGCCGACTGGCTCGACAGCCGCCACTCCTTCTCCTTCGATACCTACCACGACCCGGCGCACATGGGCTTTCGCACCCTGCGGGTCATCAACGAGGACCGGGTGGCGCCCGGCGCCGGCTTTCCGCTGCACCCGCACCGCGACATGGAGATCGTCACCTTCATCCTCGCGGGGGCGCTGGAACACCGCGACGACCTCGGCCACCGGGAAATCATCCACGCCGGCGAGGTGCAGCGGATCACTGCCGGCACCGGCATCCGCCACAGCGAAGCCAACCCCTCGGCGACCGCTGAGGTCCACCTGCTGCAGATCTGGCTTCTTCCCGAAGAGAAGGGGCTGGCGCCGAGCTACGAGACACGGCGGTTCGACGCTCTCGACGGCAACAGTCTGCGCCTGCTGGCCTCGCGCGACGGCCGCGGGGGCTCGGCCGTCATCCATCAGGACGTCAGCCTTTATGCCGGCGCCCTGGCCGCCGGCAGCCGCCTGGAGCATCTCCTGCTGCCGGGACGTCACGCCTGGCTGCAGGTGACCGGCGGCGAGCTGACCCTGAACGGCATACCGCTGGCGGCCGGGGACGGCGCGGCCGCCAGCGCGGAGAGCGAACTGGAACTGGCGGCCTTCAGCGAAACCGCCTTCCTCCTCTTCGACCTCGCCTGACCACCGCCGCCGGCGGCGGAGACAGCCCAGGAAAATGGTGCAACTGCCGGAAAGACGATGTACAATACCGCTGGCCCAAGCTGTAACCGAACGGGGCCAGGAGACATCCGTGGATATGAAACGACTCGGCAGAATCATGTTCCAGGGGCTGGTGGCGATACTACCGGCCGTACTGACTCTCTATATCCTCTTCTGGCTGGTCCGCTCGGCGGAAATCGTGCTCGGCGGCATGCTCGAGGTGCTGTTGCCGGTGGGCTGGTACCTGCCCGGCATGGGCCTTCTGACCGGGCTGGTGGTGGTCTTTCTCTTCGGCCTGGCGCTCAACGCGTTTCTGGTGCGGCGGCTGCTCGACCTGAGCGACGAGTTGATGAACCACATTCCGCTGGTCAAGACCCTCTACGGCTCCCTCAAGGACTTCGTCGGCTTCTTCACCAGCAAGCGGGAGACGCAGTTCAACCAGGTGGTGGCGGTTGAGCTGAATTTCGGCGGGACGCCGATGCGCATGATCGGTTTCGTCACCCGCAGCGACTTCAGCGGGTTGCCGGCGGGGATCGGCAACGAGGGAGAAATCGCCGTCTACCTCCCCCTGAGCTACCAGATCGGCGGCTACACGGTGATCGTTCCCCGCACCTCGGTCCAGACGGTGAACATTTCCACCCACCGCGCCATGGGTTTTGTCGTTACCGGCGGCATGACCACCGACAAGGGGCACCATCGTGCGACTCACTCTGCGCCGTCCGCCCCCACCCCCGTCCAGAGCGAACACCCGGTCGAAAGCTGAGCCGGGCGTTTTTTCTTGCTTCGGCAACCTTTGCCCAGCCGGCTCAGGTGATCAGGAAGCGGGTGAAGTCCTCGCGCAGAAAGCGCTCGGCCTCGGCAAAGCCGGGCGAGCGGGTGAAGATGACGGCCAGCACCGGGTAATGGCGGAAGTCGGTGCGGCGGCAGTCGAGGACGGTGCCGAAGAGGCGCCGCAGTTCATCGTAGCGGACGGCGCGGATGCGGCTGCGGTCGAGAGTCGGGGGAAGGTCGGCGATGTTGAAGAAGAAATGCTCCTTGCTGCAGCGGGACAGGATCGTCCCCCAATCGGGGGGCCGGCCGAAGAGGAAGGCCTCATAGGGATTGATCCCGTAGGCGAACCACGCCAGGTCGGTGGTGCCCCAGCCGGCGAAGCGCAGCGGGTTGACCTCGACGGGGACGATGCCGCGAGGCGTGCGGCGAAACTCGGCGTGAACCGGAAAATCCCGCAGACCGCAGAGTTCGCCGATCCTTGCCAGTTCCCGTTCGCAGAGCGGCCGCCACTCCTCGATGACCTCCCGCCCCGTGAAGTAGACGCGATCGCTGGTGTCCTCCGGCCCGGCGAAGAGGTGCTGGAAGATGTTCAGCACCACCGGCCGCCCCTCCCCATCAAAGTAGGCATCGACGGCCAGTTCCTCCCCTTCCAGGTACTCCTCGACGAGAAACTCCTCCAGGCCGATCACGCAGCCGGGATAGAGTCCGCGCAGCCTGGCCAGTTCGGCAGGCAGCTCACGGACCAGGCGGGCCCAGGCTCCCGCATCGACGACCCGGTGCACCCCCATGCTGAAGAAGCCCACCGCCGGCTTGAGCACCACCGGGAAGGAGAGGTCGGCCGCACTCACCCGGGAGAGTTCCTCCAGCCGCAGGTGCCGAAAATGGACGTGGGGATAGAGAGGCCGGGTGCGCCGGCGGAATTCATCCTTGTCCTTGAGCAGAAGCGTGGCCTGCCAGAGGGGAGTGTCGCCCAGGTTTCGCTCGATGCAGGCCAGGGCGTTTTCGGAGTTGGTATAGAGCCGCGGTCTCGCCGCCTGCCGGAAGCGGGCGAAAAAGGTCGCCTCCGCCAGCCGCTCCATCTGCTCCCCCAACATGAGGGGCAGCCCTTCGGCGGCAAGGACCGGAAGGCGGTTACGAACAGCGGTCTCTTCGAGCAGACGCGAAACGTAGGGCCAGTCGAGGATCAGCATGGACGACTCCACTTCCTGCCACTTACTGATACTTCCAATCTGCCCCCCTTCAGACTTATTTTACCTGCAAACCAGGCGTGTCAGGCATCGTTGGCCGCCGCCTCCCCGGCGATCTGCAGGGCGGCCCGCAGCCCCGACTGCACCGCCCCTTCCACCCAGCCGTGGAGCAGGGAAGCGTGCTCGCCGGCAATGCGGATCCGTCCCTCCGGGCGGACGATATCTTCATGCATCGCCATCTGCCCGGGGGTGAAGAGGGCGAAGGCGCCGCGGGCGAAGGGCTCCTGGTGCCAGGCGATGGAAGCCCCGCTCTCGCACTGGTCGAGAAATGCGGGAAATATCCGGCCGAGCTGCCGGGCCGCCGCCGCCACCCGCTCTTCGGAGCGGAGCGGATACCAGCGTTCGGCATCCTCCGCCCAGGTGTAGCTGGCCAGGATCAGGCTGCGGCAAGTTTGCGGAAAGGGTTCGAGGGGGAAATAGGCGGCCCGCAGGGGAAGGTCGGTGATGGTCGTGCCGGCCGTGGCCGGCTCGCCGGGGGAGGCCGGCTCCCAGAAACGCTCCCGGACCTGGAGGAACACCTTGGCCGAGGCGATGTAGTGCAGGTTCTGGATGGCTCGCCGCTTGCCGGGGGAGAAGGGAGGATCGACCTCGACGGTGGTGGCCAGAACCGGGAAGGGCGCGGTCAGGATGAGGTAATCCCCTTGCATCTTGCCCCGGCCGGCGGGGCCGCGCCAGTGGACCGTCACCCCCGCCCCGGACTGCTCGATACGGACCGCCTCGGCGCCGAACCGGATCCGCTCTGCCAGGGTGCGGCCGCAGCCCGGCGGCGGGGTGGACAGAAACTTCTGCGCCAACTGGTCGCAGCCACCGACGATCTCCACCTGGTCCCGGTCCCAACCGCAGTAGAAGACCCGGAGCAGCTCGAGGAAGGCGATCCCCAGCATCGAATCGTATCCCCCCAGGCCGAGGCCGACCAGGCCGAACAGTTGCAGATCCTCGGCCGACCAGGGCTTCGGCCCCCGGACCAGGAAGTCGCGCAGGGAGAAGTCGCGAAACTCCTCGGTCAGCGTCCGCCAGACCTCCGAAAACCGGTCGTCGACGGCGCAGTCCAGCCGTTCCCGGATCGGGGCAAGAGATTCCTCCCAGAGGCGCAGCACCCGCCTGGCGGCGAAATCGGCATCGTTCTTCACCCCCCGGCCGGCAAAAAGCCTGCCCCCGAGGTGGTAGAAGCCCCGGTCGTCGACGTCGACGTTGGGAAACAGGCGGGTCCTGAGCCCGAAGAGATCCCGGGCGTAGTAAAGAGTAGTGCGGTGGACTTCCGGAATGCGCATCGACCCGGCCTCACCGTAGAGCCCCGGGGCAAAGGCTTCCCGCATGGTGTAGAGGCGCCCCCCGGCCCGGTGCGAGGCCTCCAGGATGACGGGCTCATGCCCGGCTCGCAGCAGCTCGAAGGCGGCGGTCAGCCCGGCCGCTCCGGCGCCGACGATGAGGACGGTGCGGGGTCTTCCGGCCCGCGGCAGGCCTTTTTGGGCCAGGGCGAGGTAATCGAAGGGGTCGTCGGGAAAATGCCGGGGATTCCAGCTCGGAGATCCTCCTTCGGACATGGCAAACGCTCCTTGGTCATGGCAATCGCTTCCGGGTTCTCGCCGGAAATGGAGCCTAAAGTATAGCAGCCCTTCAGGATGATGACAGAGCCGGGCGGTTTCGCCGTCCGAGCGTTGCCTCGCCGGGGTATTGTGGTAGTAGATACGCAGGGAAGGAACGGACGGCCGGCACCCTGCCCCTTCCGGCCAAGGAGGACGACATGACATACGGAATCACGCGCGGCGAGGCCCTCGCCCTGGTGCGGCAGCGCCTGCGCAATCCCAACCTGGTGAACCACTGTCTCGCCACCGAGGCGGTGATGCGGACCCTGGCCCGGCGCTTCGGCGCCGACCCGGAGCTGTGGGGCCTGGCCGGGCTGCTGCACGATCTCGACGCCGAAACCCGGCCCGACCTGCAGACGCATACCCTGGAGACCGCGGCGTTGCTGGCGGAGAAGGGAGTGGCGCCGGAGATCATCGATGCCATCCGGATGCACAACGAACAGGCCCAGGGCGGGCGCCGCCGGCAGGAGGTATTCCATCACGCCCTCGCCGCCGGCGAGACGATCACCGGCCTGATCGTCGCCGCCGCCCTGGTCTATCCGGACCGGAAACTCGCCAGCGTCCAGCCCAAGTCGGTGCGCAAGCGCTTCAAGGAGAGGCAGTTCGCCGCCGGCGCCGACCGGGAGACCATCGCCGAATGCGAAAAGATCGGTATCCCGCTCGACGAGTTCTGCGAGCTCTGCCTGCGGGCGATGCAGGAGGTGGCCGGTGATCTGGGGCTCTGATGACTTATTTTGGGGAAAAATTGGGCATGGGGCTCAATGCACCGTCCCATACACGCTGCGCCCCTGCCCGTAGTACGCATCGTAGACATGTTGGTAGATGGCGTCGCACTTCTTTTCATACAGGGACTTGTCGAACACCTCCGGCAGGTAGTCGAGCATGATCTCGATGGTCTGCCGCACCCCCGCCCGGGTCATTTCCTTTTTGCGCCAGTCGAGGACCAGCTTCTCCCGTTTCAGGAGATCGAGCAGGTCGCGGGCGACCTTCTTGACCTGCTTGCGCTCCTTCTCGGTCAGCCCCGGCGCGGGCTTAATCAGCAGGTCGAAGAGGGCCAACTCCTCTTCGGACAGTTCCTCCTGCATGTGCCGGCGCTCCTCGTCGTTCAGGTCACGGGCGAACTTGAGCAGTTCGCCGAAGACCGCCTCGACGTTGAGGGCGCCACTGTTGTATTCGTCGATGAGGCGCTGGAACCTCTCCAGGTAGTCCATGCGCGAGCGGTTGAGAAGCACCAAGGTTTTGAGTCTCTGCTCCAGCGCTGCCTTGAGCTTCTCGATTTCGGTCCGCTTCCGGGCCTTGGCGAATTTCGCCTTCAGGGCCTCGAAGTCGATCTTGGAGATGTCGATGGGTCCGCCGTACTCGGTATCCTTCGGATCGCGGATGAGGTACCCCTCGGCGGCGATCGATTCGTCGAGCAGACCCTCGACCTGCTCCATGACGCCGGTGATGTCGACTTCGGGGTCTAAGGAGCGGATCGCCTCGGCGATGTTGACGATCACCGCCCGTTTCGGGCCGAACTCGTTGGCCGCCGGGTCGGGGAGGATCGCCTTGTAGATGCGCGCCACCCAGTTGGCCAGGCCGAGGTACTGCTTCTTCGACTCGTCGCTGACCAGGATCGCTTCGACCGCCGCGTCGCGCCGGGCGATGAAATCAAAGTCGCGGGCCGCTTGAATGCCATTCAAGGGGCTGCCGACCTTGTTCAGGAAGGCCTCGGTCTCGGCAACCTTCTCCCGCAGTTTCTCCACCAGGAAGGCCTTGACCTTGACCGGACACTCGCCCTCCCCTACCCCGCCCCCTGCTCCCGAGCCGTAGATGGCCAGCGCCTTCTGCATGTTGCGGAATACGCCGACGTAGTCGACGATCAGGCCGTTGAGCTTGTCCCGGAAGACCCGGTTGGCGCGGGCGATGGTCTGCATCAGGGTGTGGTTGCGCATCGGCTTGTCGAGGTAGATGGTGTTGCAGCACGGCACGTCGAAGCCGGTGATCCACATGGCGCAGACGAAGACCAGGCGAAAGGGGTCGTCCGGGTCCTTGAACTTCTTCTCCAGGTCCTCCCTGACCAACCGCAGCCGATGCGGCTTGAAGTCGATCCCTTTCTCGGCGAAGAGCTCCAGCTCGTTCTGCGCCTGGGAGACGACCACGGCCATGTCGGTCGCTTCCATGTAGGTGAGCTGTTCGGCGAGCCGCTGCTTCTTCCAGTCGTGGCGGGCGACGGCCAGCTCGTCCTTGAGGTGGGCGATCTCCCGCTGCCAGTGGGCCTGGACCTTGTGGTACATGCGCACGGCGGTGAGCTTGTCGATGGCGATGAACATCGCCTTGCCGCGCTGCCCCCGCCCGACGAAGTGGCGCACCACGTCCTCGGCGACCTTCTCCAGCCGCTCGTCGCGGGTGACCAGGTGGTACTCGCGGGCGAACTCCCGCTCCAGCTTGCGCTCCTGCGCCTCGTCGAGTTCCGCCTCCTCCAGCAGGCGCTCCATCTCCTCGTTGAGTTTCTCGTTGGTGAGCTGCAGCTCGGGGATGCGGTTCTCGTAGTAGAGGGGGACGGTGGCGTTGTCCTCCACCGACTGCTTGAAGTCGTAGATGCTGACGTAGTCGCCGAAGACCTTGCGGGTCAGCTCCTCGCCGGCCATCAGCGGCGTGCCGGTAAAGCCGATGAAGGCGGCGTTGGGCAGGGCGTTGCGCATGTTGAGAGCGAAGACGTCGTACTGGCTGCGGTGCGCCTCGTCGGTGATGACGATGATGTCCGAGCGGTCGGAGAGCTGCGGGTAGGTTGCCCCCTTCTCGGTGCGGAACTTCTGGATCAGGGTGAAGACGAAGCGGTGATCCTCGCGCAGCAGCTCCTTCAGGTGCTCGCCGCTGCCGGCGTGGATGCGCTTCTCCTCCTCGGTGACCACCCCGCAGTTAGCGAAGTTCTTGTAGATCTGGCCATCCAGCTCCTGCCGATCGGTGACGATGACGAAGGTCCAGTTCCCCGGCAGCGTGCGCAGCACCTTCTGCGAGAAGAAGACCATCGAGTAACTCTTGCCGCTCCCCTGCGTGTGCCAGAAGACCCCGAGCCGCCCCTGGTTTTCCTTGAGGTTTTCTACCGCCACGATGGCGTTATTGACTCCCAAGAATTGGTGATTCTTG
>DASPGW010000160.1 GCA_035620395.1 Desulfuromonadales bacterium
TTGTTTGCCGCGCATATCCTGGTCCTGGTCCGCCTCAGCCGCAAACCCGGCGGCGGTCGGGATTTTCTCTATTCCGGCTCTCGTCATGACGGCACAACGGCGCCATGATCCCCTTCCCTTCACTCCCCGAGCGATGTCCGCATGAATGAATACCGCAAGGAGACCCTCGCCAACGGCCTGCGCGTGGTGACCGTGGAAATGCCGCACCTGCACAGCGCCGAGATGGCCTGCTACGTCAAGGTCGGCGGTCGCAACGAGGAACTCGCCACGGCGGGGATTTCCCACTTTCTCGAGCACATGATCTTCCGCGGCACCGGCGACTTTCCGACCAGCCTCGAGCTGGAGCGGGCCTTCGAGGCGATCGGCGGCGCGGTCAACGCCGCCACCGATGCCGAAACCACCTGCTACCACTCGCGCCTGCATCCCGACCGGATCGCCGAAGCGGCGGCCCTCTTCGCTTCCATGCTGCGCCGGCCGCTGCTCGCCGACCTGGAGATCGAACGTCGGATCATCCTCGAGGAAGCACTGGAGGATCTCAACGAGCGCGGCGAGGAGGTCAACCCCGACAACCTGACGGCCCGGCTGCTCTGGCCCGGCCACCCGCTGAGCCTGCCGACCATCGGCAGCCGGGATTCAATCCGCGGCATCGGCCCGGAGGACCTGCGCCGCTACCACGCCGCCTACTACACCCCCGGGAACGCGGTGCTGGTCGTTGCCGGCCCGGTGGGCCACGAGGCGGTCACGGCGGCCGCCGCCGAGCATTTCGGTGACTGGCAGGGGGCGGCCGTCCCGCCGACCCAACTGCATCCCGGCAGTGACGGGCAAGGCTCGCCCGAGGCGATCTGGGTGCACGACTCCGACTCCCAGGTCTCCGTCCAGTTCGCCTTTCGCCTCCCCGGCCGGCAGAGCCCGCACGCCGTCTCGTTGCGCGTGCTGCGCCGGATTCTCTCCGGCGGCGGCACCTCGCGCCTGATGCTGCGGCTGCGCGAGACACTCGGCCTGACCTACAGCATCGAGGCCAACCTCTCCCTGTTCGAGGAGTGCGGCTGCTTCTCCATCGACTTCTCCGTCGCGCCGGAAAACCTGGCAGCGGCGGCAGGCGAGGTCCTGGCGGTCCTGACCGAAATCTGCTGCGAGCCGGTGGGGGAGGCGGAACTGGCCCGCGTGGTGCGCAGCTACCTCTACGACCTCGACTTCAGCCGGGACCATGCGGACGACATGACCGTGCGCTACGGCTGGGGGGAACTGGTCGGCTACCTGCGGACACTGGATGCGGACCGGCGGGAGATTGCCGGCGCCGACGCCGAAACGCTGCTGGCGACGGCACGCGAGCTGTTCGTCCCCGGCGCCCTCAAGGTCGCCTTTGCCGGACCCTTCGGAGCGAAGGACCGCAAAATGGTGGAGAAGCTGCTTACGGGGTATCGGAAGGGCGTCTGACCGGTCGGACCCGTCCGACGGGTCCGACCGACCATTCAGGAAATCTTGATCGTCTTGTACAAGAAGTTCTTGAACTTGAAGAAGGTTTTTCGCTCTTCATCGTCGTCGCTGCGCGGATCGCAGGCGCGCAGCAGCTCCGCCGCCTTCGGCATGGTGGCTGCGCCCTGGGCCCGGGCCAGGTCCACGACCTGCGCCACCACGTCCCGCGAGATGCGGTTTTCCGAATAGGGGAGGTGGACGGCGCTCCAGAAGTCCTGCTCGCCGCGGGCGATGGCGGCGAAAATCTCCCGCGCCGCCTGCTCCGTCAACCGCTCCACCGCTCCCTCCTCCTTCTCCCCCATCTCCTGGTTCCCCCGCGCCTGGCGGATATCCTCCTCGGAAATGATGCGTCCCTTCCTGAAGAAGAGGGCACGCAGCAGGATGCTGCGCAGCTCCCGGACGTTGCCGGTGAAGTGGTGCTGGGCGAGCAGCAGCTGGGCGCCGCGGCTGAGAACCGGGGCATCCTCCTCCCCCTCATCGGGCTTCTTGTAGACCAGGTAGAGCTTGCCGAGAAAATGGGTGGCGAGGTCGGGGATATCCTCGCGGCGCTGGTTGAGGGAAGGGACCTCCATGGTCAGCTCCGAGAGGCGGTGGAAGAGGTCCTCGCGGAATTTCCCCTCGCGGATCAGCTGCCGCAGATTGCGGTTGGTGGCCGCCACGAGCAGCACCCGGGCGTAGCGGGTGGTGTTCTCGCCGAGCCGGACAAAGCCGCCGTTGTCGAGGAAACGCAGCAACTGCACCTGCGTCTTGGGGTCGGCGTCGCCGATCTCGTCGAGGAAGACGACGCCGCCGTGCGCCTCCTCCAGGATGCCCTTGCGGTCGGTGTGGGCGCCGGTGAAGGCGCCGCGTTTGTGGCCGAAGAGCTCCGAGTAGGTCAGCTCGCCGCTGTAGGCGGCGATGTTGGTCTTCTTCACCGGCAGCTCGCCGCGCGGGTCGAACTTCTCCTGGTACATCTCGTTGAGGCGGGAGAAGATGTTGTTGAAGAGGAACTCCTTGCCGCTGCCGGTGTCGCCGGTGATGAGGATGGACGGCAGTCCCAGGGTCGCCTCCTGGAGGTCGCGCTGGGTCCACATGGCGATGCGGTTGAAGATCGGCGGGGTGATGCGGTGGATGAAACCGACCACTTCGTTGGCCTTGGCCGAGTTGCCGATGATGTTGCCCAGCTTGTAGGAGGAGATCTTCGGGTCCTTGTAACCGACATCGCTGCGCAGCCGGTTGACCTCGGTGGTCAGCTTCTCGATGCGCAGCAGGTCCGAGAGGTGGCGGGCGATCATCCGTTCGATGATCAGCAGGATGCGCTTGTGCTCGTCGGTGAAGTGCCAGGGGCGCAGGCTGTCGAGGCAGATGACGGCGATCACCTGGTCGTCGCAGACGACGGGGACGGCGATCTCGCTCTTGATCACCTCGGTGATCTCCCGGTAGAAGCCACCCGAGCGTTTCTCCTCGGCGGTATCCGCCACCAGGTAGGGTCGGCCGGAGAAGGCCACGTAGCCGGTGAGGCTGCGCTCCTCCGGCGGCAGCTTGTGGCCGCCGACGCGGATCGGCGGAATATTCTTCTTCAGCCACTCCTTGCTCTTCGCCCCCACCAGCCGGCCGTCCGACTCCTCCACCACCAGCCACTTCTCGCCCTCCTGCTCGCGCACCAGGGCGATGCTGCCGGTGTCGGCGCCGATCAGTTCGGCCGCCTTCGAGAGGATGCGCGAGAGAAAGGTCTGCGATCCCTCGAACTTCTCCTGCAGCAGATCGTTGATCTCGGCCAGCACCTGGATCTCCATGTGCTCCTCGCCGATCTCCTGGATGACCCGCTGCGCCATCTCGGCGTGCGCCTCGAGCAGCCCCTTTTCAAAGTCGCTGAAGTGGTAGGCCTCGCGGGTGAAGTAGTTGACCAGGCAGATTACCCGTCGGCTGCGCGGCTCGTACCTGGGCACCACGTAGAGCGACTTCATCCCCAACTCCTCGGTGAGGTAGCGCTTCTGCAGCAGGGTTTCGGAGGGGAGGTCGGGAAAGTAGAGGGGGGAGAGCAGGGTGTCGTCGACGATGATGCCGGCGCTGTTGATGTAGCGCGACAGCAGCGACTTGCCCGGTCCCAGGCTGATCAGTTTCTCGTCCTCGTAGAGCAGCCTCGCCTCGCGCTCCTTGGAGTAGGAGGCGAGCACCTGCAGCCCTTCCTCCCCCGCTCCCGGCGCCAGCGGCGAGGGGATCAGCACCGAGGCCAGCGAGAGCTTGTCGATCAGCCGCACCGCCGACTTGACCATGGTGAAGGCCGCCTCCTTCTTCTTCGCCTCGTCGACCCGGCGGGCCAGCAAGATCTGCTGGTGGTACTGGCGGGCCTGGTCGATGACCGGTACCACCTCGTCGAAGAAGCCCTTGATGGCCCGCCGCTGGGCCTCGGCCGGCAGCTGTCCCTTGCGACTGCTGTCGATGCAGAGCACCCCCACCGAGCGCCCCTTGTGCAGCAGCGGCAGGTGGTAGCTGGAGCGGATGGCGAAGCGTTCGGCCAGCTGCCGGGCAAAGGCGCTGGGGAAGGTCGCCATGTCCTCCACCTGGGCCTCCTCCTGGGTGACGTAGACGCGGGAGACGAGAAAATCGGTGGTATTGATGGGAAAGGCCTGCTCGCGGATCGCCTTGGCCTGCAGGCCGGTGACGGCGGCGCAGGCGAGGCTGCCGCTGGTGAGGTCTTCCAGGTAGATGCGGCAGCGGTTCATGTGGGTGACGAGGTTGACCGCCTCCAGCGCCACGTGCAGGATGTCTTCGATGTTCTCCTTGCCGTAGCTGCGGATCTTCTGCGACAGCAGGGCGAGGCGGGAAACGACGGCTGAGTCCATGGGGCTCTCCAGGTGTGTAGATAAAGTACTCGGAGAGTATAGGGCGGTTGGCAAGGCTTTGTCAAAGGGGGCGGGAAGATTGTACTTTCGGCGGGCCGGAAACGGCGGAAAATACAGACAAATGAAAATAAATTGGTAGACTTTTCCAATGCGCCGAGGTTTCGGATGTGGCGAAGGCGTAAAGCGGTTCAATGCTGCGGCGTCAGGGCAGCGAAGAGCAAGGAGTTGGGGGAATGCGATGAAGACAGAAGAAGGCGGGCGATCGCCCTCGGCCGGCGGAACGGCCCTGCGGATATGCCTCATCTATGCCGTGGTGGCAATCATCTGGATCGTCCTCTCCGACTGGGCGGTGCTTCGGCTGACCGGGGAATCCGCCGCCTGGCGCATCCAGACCTTCAAGGGTGGACTGTTCGTCGCGGTGACGGCGGTTCTCCTGTTCGTTCTGATCCGGCGTTCCTTCTCGTCGCTGGCCGCCGCCGGAAAAGTGTTGCGCGAAAAGGAAGGTCTTCTGCAGAAAATCGTCCAGACGATGCCGGTCGGCGTCTGGATTGCCGACCGTGAAGGCAACATCGTGATGCACAACCCCGCCGGGGAGGAGATCTGGGGCGAGGTGCGGCTGGTCGGCATCGGCGACTACGGCCAGTACAAGGGATGGTGGACGGAGACCGGCGAACGCATCGCCGCCGAAGAGTGGGGGATGGCCCGGGCCATCCGCAGGGGCGAAACCTCCCTTAATGAGCTGATCGACATCGAGAGCTTCGACGGCGCCCGCAAGACCGTCCTCCACTCGGCGATGCCCCTGCTGGACGCAGAAGGGAAGATCACCGGGGGGCTGGTCGTCAGCCAGGACGTCAGCGAACTGCGGCGGGCCCAGGAGGCGCTCCGGGAGAGCGAGGAGCGCTATCGCCACCTGTTCGAGAAGAACCCTCATCCCATGTGGATCTACGACCTGGAGACCCTGCGCATTCTGGCCGTCAACGATGCCGCCGTGGAACATTACGGCTACCCGCCCGAAGAGTTCCTCGCCCTGACCATCAAGGACATTCGACCCGCCGAAGACGTCCCGGCGCTGCTGGAGAATACCCGGCAGCCGGCGGACGGGGTCGGCCGTTCGGGGGTCTGGCGCCACCGGAAAAAGGACGGCAGCATCATCTCCGTCGAGATCATCACCCACGCTCTCGAGTTTGAAGAAAGGGGGGCGAAGCTGGTGCTGGCGCACGACGTGACCGATGCGCTTCGGGCCCAGGAGAGCATGCGCCGCCTCAACCGGACGCTCAAGGTCCTCTCCCGCTGCAACGAGACGCTGGTGCGAGCCACCGACGAAAAGACGCTGCTGCACGGGGTTTGCGACATCCTCGTCTCCCTGGGGGGCTATCTTCTCGCCTGGGTCGGTTTCCCCCGCCTGGACGCTGCCCGGACGATCAAGGTGGCCGCTCACGCCGGCGCGAATGGCGACTATCTGCAAACGCTGCAGTTGAGTTGGGGTGACAACGAGCAGGGGCGGGGCCCCACCGCCCTGGCGATCCGCGAGGGGGAAACCGTGGTGAGCCGGCAGCCAGGAACGGATCCCCGTTTTCCCCATCTGCGGGCGATGATCGACGATCTCGACATTTCGGCTATGATCTCCCTGCCGTTGCGCTCCGGAGGGGAGTCGCTCGGCGCGCTGACCATCTGCAGCGCGGACGCCGAGGCTTTTGACCAGGAGGAGGTGAAGCTCCTCTCCGAACTGGCCGAGGATCTTGCCTACGGCATCGCGTCCCTGCGCACTGCCGCCGCCCGGCAGCAGGCCGAGGAGTCGCTGCGGCTGCGCAACCGGGCGATCGAGGCGAGCAGCAACGGCATCATGATCTGCGACGCCGCCAGCCCCGGGGTGCCGATCCTCTACGTCAACCCGGCCTTCGAGCGCATCACCGGCTACCCAGCCGACGAGATGCTCGGCCGCAGTCCGCGCCTCCTTGCCGGCCCGGATACCGAGCAGAAGGGACTGGTCGACATCGGGGAGCGCCTGCGGCTGGGCGAGCAGTCGGAAGGAGTGGTTCGCAGTTACCGCAAGGACGGCAGTCTCTTCTGGAGCGAACTGTCGGTAGCACCGGTGCGCGATGCCGCCGGCAGGGTGACCCACTTCGTCGGCATCCTCGACGACGTCACCGCGCGCAAGCGCTACGAGGAGCAGCTCGAGCACCAGGCCAACTACGACGCCCTGACCGACCTGGCCAACCGCAACCTGCTGGCCGAGCGCCTGCAGCAGAGCCTGCTCTATGCCGACCGCTCGCAGCGGCTGGTCGCCGTCCTGCTGCTTGATCTCGACCGCTTCAAGATCGTCAACGAAAGTCTCGGTCACGGCCAGGGTGACGTACTGCTGCAGAGAGTGGCCGAGCGGCTGAAAGCATGTGTGCGCGATGCCGATACGGTGGCCCGGCTCGGCGGCGACGAGTTCGTCATCGTGCTGGCCGAGGTGGCCGAAGTCGGGGATGTCGGGCTGGTGGTGCAGAAGATCCAGAATGCTCTGCGCCGGCCGTTCGCGGTCGCCGAGCGCGAACTCTACGTTACCGCCAGCGTCGGCATCAGCCTCTATCCCGCCGACGGACAGAACGGCGAGAGCCTGATCCGCCATGCCGACATCGCCATGTACCGTGCCAAGGAGGAGGGCAGGAACACGTTCCGCTTCTTCTCCCCGGAGATGAACCTGCGCATCATGGAAACCCTCGACCTCGAGGCCGACCTGCGCCGCGCCCTGGAGCGTCAGGAGTTCGTTCTCCACTACCAGCCGAAGGTCGATATCGCTTCCGGCCGGATCACCGGCTGCGAGGCGCTGGTGCGCTGGCAGCACCCGGAGAAAGGAATCATCCCCCCCGGTGCCTTCATCCCCCTGGCCGAGGAGACCGGGCTGATCGTGCCGCTCGGCGACTGGGTGCTGCGCACCGCCTGCAGCCAGAACCGGCAGTGGCAACTGGAAGGACTTCCCCACATTTTCGTGGCGACCAATCTCTCCGCCCGCCAGTTCCTGGAGACGGATCTGGTTGAAACGGTGCAGCGAACCCTGCGGGAAACCGGCCTGGAGCCGCAGTACCTTTCGCTCGAGGTGACCGAGAGCCTGATCATGAAAGACCCGGCGGGAGCTGCAGAAACCATGCGCCGGTTCAGGGAGCTCGGCGTCGGGCTCTGTCTCGACGACTTCGGCACCGGCTATTCGAGCCTCAACTATCTGCGCCGCTTCCCGGTCGGCTGCCTGAAGATCGACCGTTCGTTCATTACCGATGTCACCACCGACGCCAGCGCCGCCGCGGTGGCCACCAGCGTCGTCGCCATCGCCCACAGCCTCGGCCTGATCGCCATTGCCGAGGGAGTGGAAACGAAGGAACAGCTCGACTTTCTGCGCCACTGCGGCTGCGACAAATTTCAGGGGTATTACTTCAGCAAACCGCTGCCGGCCGAAGCGTTCGCCGCGCTGGTGCGGGAGGGACGCCGGCTCGAATGACCCGTCTCGACCTGAACGTTAAAATCTCGCTGATCGTCTCCCTGCTGATGATTTTGGTCGTTGCGGGGCTGGGCTTCTTCATCCACGCCTATTTCGTCGGCCAGTTCAAGAAGACCATCTCCGATGCCCAGTTCACTCTGGTAGCGGAAACCGCCTTCCACCTGGACGACAAGATCGGCCTGGTCCAGTCGCAGTTGGTCGGGGTGGCGGAGAGAATCGGGCCCGAGGACCTCGTAAGTCGGGTACAGGCGCAGGAATTCATCGACGACGAAAAGGATACGACGCTGCTGTTCGACAACGGTCTCTTCCTCTTCTCCCTGTCGGGGCAGATGTTGGCCGGCTCCGATGTGGAACCGCAAATGTGGACGTGGGACTACTCTGCCCGCGATTTTTTCCGGAAAACGGTCGTCTCTGGCCGGCCAGTCATCTCCGACCCCTTTCTCTCGATCAAGGTCCATCAGCATCCGGTCGTCGTCTTCACCGCCCCCGTGTTCGATGCCGCCGGCAAGGTCATGGCGGTGTTGGCCGGCAGTTTCGACCTGAAGGGGAACAATTTCCTGGCCCAACTGGCCGGCGTCAAGGTGGGGAAGGAGGGCTATCTCTACCTCGTCAACACCGACCGCACGCTGGTCGTGCATCCGGACCCGCAGCGCACGGGCCAGCGGGATGTGCCGATCGGCGCCAACCCGCTTTTCGATCAGGCGATGGCGGATTTCGAAGGGACGGGTGAGACGGTCACCTCGCGGGGATTATCTGTTCTCGTCTCCTTCAAGCGCCTGCAAAAGGTCGACTGGATTCTCGCCGCCAACTATCCGCTGGCGGAGGCGCATGCGCCGGTCAACCGGGCCATCCAGTATGCGGCACTGGCGACCGGTGCCGCCATTTGCCTCTCGCTCGCCCTGATCTGGATCTGCATGCGCTACCTGACTTCGCCGCTGCGGCAGTTGACCGGCCACATCCGACAGCTGGCGGGCAGGGCCTGCGACATGACGCCGCTGGCGGTGCGCAGGCGCGACGAGACCGGCGAACTGGCAGAGGCCTTCAACCAGCTGATGGCCCGGCTGTGCCAGGCCGACCGGGAACTGCGCAAGCTGACCCGGGCCGTCGAGCAGAGTCCCTCCGCGATCATCATCACCGATACGGAGGGGAAGATCGAGTACGTCAACCCCGCCTTCAGCGCGGCTACCGGCTACCGCTCCGAAGAGGTGAGAGGAGAAAATCCCCGCCTCCTCAAGTCGGGGGAGCAGTCGCCGGAGGTCTACAAGGAGCTGTGGGAGACGATCCGTTCCGGGCGGGAATGGCGGGGCGAGTTCCACAACAAACGGAAGGACGGCACCTATTACTGGGCCGACGCCACCATCGCGCCGATCGCCGATGAGGAGGGCCGGATCACCCATTATGTCGGCGAACAGGAAAACATAACCGAGCGCAAACGCATGGAGGAATCGCTGCGCGAGTCGGAACGCTTCGCCCGCGCCACGGTGGACGCCCTTGCGGCCCACATCGCCATACTCGACAATTCCGGCACCATCGTTGCCGTCAATCGCGCCTGGCGCGACTTCGCCGATGCCAACCCGCCCGTCTCCGGCAACGTCTGCGAGGGGGCCAACTACCTGGAGGTCTGCGCCGCGGCGAAGGGGGAAGGAGAGGAGGATGCGCGGGCTTTTGCCGCCGGCATCCGCGAGGTCCTGGCCGGCACCCGCGAGAAGTTCACCCTGGAGTATCCCTGCCACTCCCCCTTCGAGCGGCGCTGGTTCGTCGGCCGGGTGACCCGTTTCGCCGGGAATGGAGCGCTGCGCGTGGTTGTCGCCCACGAGGACATCACCGAACGCATGCTCAGCGAGGAGCAGATTTTGGTGATGGCCCACCATGACTCCCTCACCGGGCTGCCCAACCGGCTGCTGCTGCAGGACCGATTGCAGCAGGCTCTCGCCCACGCCGGGCGCAACGGTCAGACCGTTGGCGTGATGTATCTCGATATCGACCTTTTCAAGCAGATCAACGATACCCTCGGCCACCAAATCGGGGACCAGGTCCTCAAGGGGTTTGCCGGCCGGCTCGAAGGGTGCGTGCGCCGGAGCGATACGGTGGCGCGGATGGGTGGGGACGAGTTCGTCATCGTCATTGCCGGCATCGCCGAGCCGGAGGGGGTGACGAAAGTCGCCCGCAAGATCATCGAGAGGATGCAGGCGCCGCTGCGGCTCCCGGAGCGGGAGGTGCCGGTGTCGACCAGCATCGGGGTGGCCCTCTTTCCCCGGGATGGGGAGGAGGGCGAAGCGCTGCTGAAATATGCCGACCTCGCTCTCTACGAGGCGAAACAGCAGGGGCGCAACCAGTTCCGCTTTTACGCGAAACCCTGACCCGGCGCCGGCGTCCCTGCCCGGGGGCGGTCAGGCAAATAAAGGGAGGTTTTGCTTGTAAAAGCGGCAGCTTTTTACGGGGTAGGTCCAAAATTAAAACCAATTTTGTTAAGCTTGCGTGAGTTTGTTTGCCATCGTCTGCACAGGAGAGCAGCTTGCCTGTATCGCCTCCCGCCATTCGACGTTCGCCGCGCCGCTCGTCGCTGGGTACCTGGTTCGGCCCGGCCTTGCTGTCCGGTGTCTTCCTGCTGGTGTTGGGGATGCTGCTCTGGCTGGTGCAATCCGACCGGCATCGGCAGCGGCAGGCCGAACTGGCCGATGCCGCGATTTCGGTGGGAGAAAGCCTCCGGTTACGGTTGGACGGGAACCGGGATTACCTCCTCCTGCTGGCCGCCGAGCGGGCAAGAGGCACCCTCGGCGCCGATGATTTCCAGTGGCGTGTCAGCCGCTACGTGACCGATCATCCGGAATTGCTCAACGTCACCTGGGTGGACGCGGATTTTGTGATCCGAAATGCCGCCCCCCTGGCCCCCAACCGACAGATCATCGGCCTGGCGCTCAGCCTGCCCGAGCCGGAACGTGCCTCGCATCTGGCGCGGGAGCAGCGCCAGCCGGTTTACACCCGTCCCTTCGAGGCCATTCAGGGGAAACCCTCCTTCGAATTGTGGGTACCCGTCTTTCGCGGCGAGGAATTTCTCGGTCTGTTCGCCGGCGTCTATTCCTGCGCGCAGCTGCTCGAGCATACCGTTCCCCAGGCGGTGTCCCGTCGGCACCATGTCCAGTTGCTGGAGAAGGGCGGCAGTCTGCTGGCCGAACTGCGGCCTGCCTCCCCGCTGCGGACGGAATGGACACGCGAGGTGGCGCTGTCGGCCCCGGGGCACGGGGTGATTCTGCGTCTGGTCGGTATCGAGGCGGACGCCTTGCGGGGAGAGCTGCTTCTTGTGGTGGTGCTGTGCATCGCCCTGGCCCTCGGCATGGGTTACGGCCTTTGGGCGCTCAAACGCGACGCCGCCGCGCTGCGGGAAAGCGAGGCGCATTACCGCAACACCCTGGACACCATGCTGGAGGGTTGCCAGATCATCGGTTTCGATTGGCGCTATCTGTATCTCAACGCGACCGCCGACAGACATAACCGGCGGCCCGGAGAAGAGCTCCTGGGCAAAACCGTGATGGAGTGCTGGCCCGGGATTACAGCAACCAGGGTCTTCGATCTGGAAAAGAGCTGCATGGAAGACCGGACAACCCATCATCTGGAGAATGAATTCGTCTTTCCCGACGGTTCCCGGGGGTGGTTCAGGCTCATCATTCAGCCCATGCCGGAAGGGATTGCGATCTATTCCGAAGACATCACCGAGCGCAAGCGGGCCGAGGAAGAGATCCACAAACTCAACGAGGAGCTGGAAGCGCGCGTGGACGAGCGCACCGCCCAGCTGGAAGCCGCCAACCAGGAACTGGAGGCCTTCTCCTACTCCGTCTCCCACGACCTGCGGGCGCCGCTACGGGCCGTCGACGGCTATACCCGGATTCTGCTCGAAGACCACGCGCCCCAGCTCGATGCCGAGGGGCAACGGGTCTGTGGGGTCATCAGCGACAATACCCGCCGAATGGGCCAACTGATTGACGATCTGCTCACCTTCTCCCGTCTCGGCCGGGTGGAGATGCACCCCGTGCCGATCGATATGGCGTCCCTGGCCAGTTCGACCTTCGACGAGGTGACGGCGCCGCAGGAGCGCGAGCGCATCGACTTTCGCGTCGGCCCCCTGCCGGCGGCGACCGGCGACCCGGCGCTGCTGCGTCAGGTCTGGGCCAACCTGCTCGCCAACGCCGTCAAGTTTTCAGGGAAAACAGAGCGGGCAAGCATCGAGATTCAGGCCTGTCGCGAGGGGGACGCCATCATCTATTCGATTCACGACAATGGCGCCGGTTTCGACATGCGCTACGCCGGCAAGCTCTTCGGCGTCTTCCAGCGCCTGCACAGCGCGCGGGAGTTCGAGGGGACCGGCGTCGGTCTGGCCATCGTCCAGCGCGTTGTTCACCTCCACGGCGGCCAGGTCTGGGCCGAAGGGGCCCCCGGTGCGGGGGCGACCTTTTATTTCACCCTGAAGCAAGGAGGGATGTAGGCATGGACTATCCGCAGGCGGTCGACATTCTGCTGGTCGAGGACAACCCCCATGACGCCGAACTGACCATCCGGGCGCTCAAAAAGCGCAACCTGGCCAACCAGCTCCATCTCGTGGAGGACGGCGCCGAGGCCCTCGATTTCATCTTCTGCCGCGGCGCCTATGCCCAGCGGGAGATGACCAATCCGCCCAAGGTCATCCTCCTCGACCTGAAACTTCCCAAGGTCAGCGGCCTCGAAGTTCTGCGGGCGTTCAAGGCGGATGCGCGGACCCGGTCGATCCCGGTGGTGGTCGTCACCTCCTCCCGCGAAGACCCCGACATCCAGACCGCCTACGCCCTCGGCGCCAACAGCTACGTGGTCAAGCCGGTCAATTTCGACGCTTTTTTCGATGCCATGAGCCAACTCGGCTTCTACTGGCTGCTGCTGAACCAGCCGTCGCAGTAAAATGGCCGCAACCTTTTTTTTGGAGCACAGGCAGGGTGACCGAATGGGCGATGTAACGCGAATTCTGATCGTCGAAGATCTGCCGGCGGATGCCGAACTCAATGAGCGGGAGGTACGCAAGGTCCTGCCTTTGGCCGAGTTCCGGCGCGTCGAGACCCGGGACGACTTTCTTTCGACCCTCGCATCCTTTCGCCCCGATGTGATCCTGTCGGACTATCAGCTGCCCGGGTTTGACGGCATGACGGCGCTGCTGCTGGCGCTGGAGCTCGTCCCCGAGACCCCCTTCATTCTGGTCACCGGTTCGATGAACGAAGAGACGGCCGTGGCCTGCATGAAGGCCGGCGCCTGGGATTACATCCTCAAGGATCACCTCCGCCGGCTGGGGCCGGCGGTCCTGATGGCGCTGGAGCAGCGGCGTCTGCGCGACGCACATCGCCGGGCGGGGGCGACGCTGCGGGAGAGCGAGGAGCGCTATCGGAACCTCTTTGAGAACAACCATGCGGCCATGCTGCTGATCGATCCGGATACCGGCTGGATTGCCGACGCCAATCCGGCGGCAGCGGCCTACTATGGCTGGACCCAGGCGGAGCTCTGCCACAAGAAGATGAGCGAGATCAACACGCTCTCCCCGGCCGAAGTGCAGGCGGAAATGGACCGGGCGCGCCGGGCGCAGCGCAGCCACTTCCATTTTCGGCACCGCCTGGCCGATGGATCGGTCCGGGATGTGGAAGTCTTCAGCGGGCCGATCGCTCTGTCCGGCCTCTCCCTGCTCTATTCCATCGTCCATGACATCACCGAGCGGAAAAAGGCCGAAGCCGGCCTGCGCCTGTCGCAGTTCTGCATCGAGCACGCCGCCATCGGCATCTTCCGGATCGATGAAAACGGCAACATCGCAGAGGCCAACGACCAGGCCTGCGCGAGCCTCGGCTACAGCCGCCAGGAGCTCTGCGCCCTGACGGTCTTCGACATCGATCCGACTTTCTCCCGGGAGAGATGGCTGGAGCACCGAAAGCAGATGCGGTCCACGGGGGCCGGGACCATTGAGACCCTGCATCGCCGCAAGGATGGGTCCGTCTTCCCGGTCGAGGTCACCGTCAACTACCTCGAATACGAGGGGCAATCCGTCTCCTTCTCCTTTGCCCGGGACATCACCGAGCGCAAGGGAGCAGAAGAGCAGCTTCGGTACCAGGCCACCCACGACGAACTGACCGGGCTGGCCAACCGGGCCCTGCTGCAGGACCGCCTGGAGCAGTCCATCCATTTTGCCAACCGCTCCCAGCGGCTGGTGGCGGTGCTGCTGCTCGACCTCGACCGCTTCAAGGTCATCAATGACAGCCTCGGCCACGGCTTCGGCGACGAGCTGCTGCGCAGCGTGGCCCGGCGGCTGGAACAGGCCGTGCGCGAAGCGGACACCGTGGCGCGAATGGGGGGGGACGAGTTCGTCATTCTGCTGGCCGAGGTGGCCGAAGGGGATGATGTCGGGCTGGTGGCGAAAAAAATCCTGGAAAATCTGACCCGGCCTTATCAAATCGCTGGCCGGGAGATTACGGTGACCGCCAGTATCGGCGTCAGCCTCTATCCCCGGGACGGCGCCGACGGCGCGACCCTGCTGCGCAATGCCGACCTCGCCATGTATCGGGCCAAGGAGGATGGGGACACCTTCCACTTCTATGCCCCGAAGATGGACCAGAGAGTCCATGAACGGCTGGAGCTGGAGGCCGACCTGCGCCGCGCCCTGGAGCGCGGCGAGCTGTTGCTGCACTTCCAGCCCAAGGTCGACCTGGGCAGCGGCGAAATCGCTGGCGCCGAAGCCCTGTTGCGCTGGCAGCATCCGCAGCGCGGCCTGATCGCACCGGGGATGTTCATCCCTCTCGCCGAGGAGACCGGTCTGATCCTCCCCATCGGCGACTGGGTGCTGGCCACCGCCTGCGCCCAGGTCCGGGCCTGGCAAGACGCCGGGTTGCCGGTGGTCCCGGTGGCGGTCAACCTCTCGGCCCGGCAGTTCCGCAAGGCCGATCTGGCCGAAACCGTGCACCGCGTCCTCCGGGAGGGCGGCATCGCGCCCCGCCTGCTGGAACTGGAACTGACCGAGAGCATGATCATGCGCGATCCGCTGGCCGCAGCTGCCATCATGCAGCAACTCAAGGCGCTGGGCGTGAGTCTGGCGCTGGACGACTTCGGCACCGGCTATTCCTCCCTCAACTACCTGCGACGCTTTCCCGTCGACTGCCTGAAGATCGACCGCTCCTTCATCAGCGATGCGGCCGGCGATCCGAGCGCCGCCGCGGTCGCCACCAGTATCGTCGCCATCGCGCACAGCCTCGGCCTGCATGCCATCGCCGAGGGGGTGGAGACGAGAGAACAGCTCGACTTTCTGCGCGACTGCGGTTGCGACAGTCTTCAGGGATACTATTTCAGCCGGCCGCTACCAGCCGAGGCGTTCGCCGCCCTGCTGCGGGAAGGGCGACGGCTCGCCTGAGGCGCCTCTGCTCGCCGGTATCGGCGAGGCGGCGCTTGGCGCTCGGGGTAGAGGGTTTGGGTGAGGGGCGGCCAAGTCGGCCGCCCCTTCGCTGTCAGAGCCCCAGATCACCGGCCACCTCCTGCATCGCCCGCAGGCAGATCTCGCAGAACTCGTCGAGCGGGATGCCGATCTTTTCGCATTCGGCGATGGTCTCCCGGTCGGCGCCGGCGGCGAACTGCCTCTCCTTGAAGCGCTTGCGCACCGACTTGGGCTGGACGCTGGCGAGTTTCCGGTCCGGATAGACCAGGGCGG
>DASPGW010000161.1 GCA_035620395.1 Desulfuromonadales bacterium
TCCGCGCAGATCGCTCGCTACGACGGTGAACCTTTGCGCGAGCCGTGGCGCGACCTTGCGCCAGATCAGGTGCGTCTGCGGATACCCGTGCAGGAGCAGCAGCGGCGGACCGTTGCCGCCCACCACCAGGTTGATCTCGACGTTGTTGACCCCGATCTTTTCGCGCCTGAAACCCTCAAACATGATGCGCCTCGCGCTCTTGCCCTGTGCCGAATAATCCCGCGGTCCAGAAATGGCCTGAAGCGTTCCAAAGTGTCCGTCTCGCGAGATGAATGCAGGTCGTATTCCGTGAGCCCTCCTCTACAGCGCTGCAAAATAGTCCACCATCCTTTTGCGCATGGCAGTGTCGGGCAAACGGCCAAAGCCTGCCGCCATATTGTCCTGCAGATGATGGACCCTGGCCGTGGCGGGAATCACGCAAGTGACCGCAGGATGGGAAACGATGAACTTGAGGAGGAACTGTCCCCAGCTGGCGCAATCGAACTCGGCGGCCCAGTCCGGCAGCGCCTTGCCCTTGGCCTTGCGGAAGAGATCGCCCCCCTGGAAAGGACGATTGATCAGGACCGCTATTCCACGGTCGGCCGCCAGCGGCAGCAGGCGCTTCTCGGCGGCGCGGTCTTCGAGATTGTAGGTAAATTGGACGAAGTTCAGCGGCTCGTTGCCCAGGATCTCCTCCAGTTCCCGATGAAACCGGCCGTGCGAGGTGGTGATGCCGGTGTAGCGGATTTTCCCTTCGACCTGCCAGACCCGGAGGGTCTTCAGGTGGGTCTGCCAGTCCCGCAGGTTGTGAATCTGCATCAGATCGAAGCGGCTGATGCCCCACTTTCGTAGCGAGTCCTCCATCTGCCGGATGCCGGCCTGCTCGCCATCGGTCCAGACCTTGGTGGCGGCAAACAGCTTGTCCCGGTTGCCGACGCGTTTCAGCAGTTCGCCGATGACCTGCTCGGACGTGCCGTACATGGGCGAAGAGTCGATCAGCTTGCCGCCGTTGGCGAAGAAGGCCTGCAGGACGTCGGCGAGGCCGGACAGGGCGGCCTCGTCGCTGCCGACGTCGAAGGTTTGCCAGGTGCCCAGGCCGATGACCGGCAGGGTTTCGGCGGTGCCGGGAATCGCCTTGCGGATCAAGGTTTTTTCCGCGGCTCGCAGCCCCGCAGGAGCCAGCCAGGCGGCGGCCAGGGCGGCGGCCAGGGAGCCGACGAAGGTTCTTCGGGATATTGGATGACCGTTTGCATTCATGGTGATACCTCCTCAGCTTTTGCTCGTGTTTCCTGCATCCTGCCGAGCCGGTAGCAGACCCACGCCCAGCCGCCGGCTACCGGCACGGCCAGGAAAGCGATGGCGGAGAGCCCGAGGCCGAGGGCCTGCAGGCCCGTATAGGCCCAGGCGCTGAGCACATCGCCGCTGCGGTAGATGACCGTGTCGATCACGCTTTTCGCCTTGTACTTTTCCTCCTGGCCAAGAACGACGAAGAGCATTTCCCGGGCGGGTTTCATGATGGCGTAATTGCCGGCCCGGCGCCCCACCTGCACGGCGACCAGTACCGCCAGCAGCGGGGCGAGGCCGAGCAGCAGGAAGCCGCCCGCCAGCAGCAGGGGGACCAGGGCCAGGGTCCAACCCAGGCCGACGGCCTTGACGAGGCGGCTGGTGAGAAAGACCTGCCCGCCAAGGGTCAGGGCGTTGGCGGCGAAATCCATGGCCGCGAAGACCGTGGTACGCTTGGCCGGGTCGTCGAAGCTGTCGCGGACGATCTGCGCCTGCTGAAAATAGAGGAAGGTCGACAGGGTCGTGTAGAGCAGGATCAGCAGGCAGATCCCCAGCAGGTAGGGCGAGCCGGCAACGAGCCGGAGGCCCGCCAGCGCCCCGCCGCCCAGACCTCGCTGCCTGCCGTCGGACGGGGTCTTCCCGGCATCCGGAGCGGCAGCGGCCGGTTTGGGTTCAATGCTCTCGCGCCAGGCGATCAGCCGATGGATGCAGAGCATCGCCCACCCCAGGCCGGCGGCGGAGATCAGCAGCAGGTTGGTCGGGCCCAGGGGGATGGCCAGGGTGGCGGTCAGGGCGGGACCGGTCAGCGCTCCGGCAGTGCCGCCGGCCGCGATGAAGCCGAACAGGCGCTTGGCCTGCGCGTCATTGAACAGGTCGGCCATGAAACTCCAGAAGACCGAGACGATGAACAGGTTGAAAACACTGGTCCAGATAAAAAAGGCGCGTGCCACCCAGGCGTGGGTCATTCCGGATCGGAACAGCCCGAAGAAGAGCAGCAGGCTGGCGATGAAGAAGAGATAAACCAGAGGGAGAAACTGTTGGCGGGGATAGCGCGAAGTCACCCAGCCGAACAGGGGAACCGCGGCCAGCATCGCCAGAAAGGTGCCGGTAAACAGCCACTGCAGATGCTCGACGCCGCCGGCGATCCCCATTTCGTCGCGCATCGGCCGCACGATGTAGTAGGAGCACAGCAGGGCGAAAAAGTAACTGAACGACCAGAACAGCGCCCGGATTTCTTCCGGCTCGACCTTGACCAGCCGTTTCAGCCAGATATGGACCCCTGAGGTCCCGGCTTCGGGGAGTTTATCCATGGAGACCGTTCTCCACGTGTGAACCGGATTCTCTCCCGGTATATCGCGGAAGGCTGCTGTCTGCCTCGCGTCGGTTGCTGTCGGTCGACCGCGGAGGGCAGGACAAAGCTGAAGACCATTTCGGCGACCCCTGACCGCGGCGGTCAGGGTGGTTCACCGCCTGCTGCGGTCCCGGTCGCCGCGGGCGTCCTTCTCGTCACCGCCCGAACGGCCCCGGTCGCGGGAGTCATCGTCCAGGCCCTTCCGGTTGGTCCGGCCGCGCTCGCTTGGTTGGTGTTCCTTTCGGCCATATTCGACCCGGTTGAAAATAGTGTCGCGGCTTCCCTGTTGCTGCCTGCGCTCAACCTGCTCCCGCGGACCCTTTCCCTGGTCGGTCCGTTGCCGCATCTTCCGGTCTGGCTCGACCCGTTGCTGTTCCTGCCGGCCGCTTTCCATCCGCTGCTTCCCCTGGCGATCGCGGTCAGCTTGGTCAAGCGCCTTCCTTGGGCGCTCAACCCGCTGCTGTTCCTGCCGGTCGCTTTCGATCCGCTGCTTCCCCTGACGATCGCGGTCAGCTTGTTCGAGCGACTTCCTTGATCGCTCAACCCGCTCCCGTTCCTGCCGGTCAGGGTCGATCCTTGTCCGGTCATCCCCGCGCCGATCGAGATCCTGCTGCCGTTTTTCGGTAAATCCACGGGTATCGCGCCCGATCTCCCTGGAGCGGGGGGGCGACTGCCCGAATTTCCTGGCGGTGGACTGGTCGCGGTAGGCGACACCCCGTCGGTGGCTGGGTGCGTGCTGCCAATGCCCGGGCTTTGCATGCCACCGGTCATGCCGGACAAATTTTGGCCGCTGGTGCGCATCGATGAAAATATAGTGGCGGTGCCAATCGAAATAGCTCCAGGTGCCAAAGGCGAAACTGAAATGATAGCTGGGCCAGTAGGAAATGCCGAAACCGAGGCTTGCCCCCCGGGGGCCCCAGTAATAGGGCGGATAGGCGGGATACCACCACGGACCGTAGATAGAGAAGGGATCATAGTACGGCACGTAGATGACCCTGGGGTCTGCCGGCGCGATGATGATCGTCTCCCTTTCGACAATGACCTGCTGCTGGGAGGTGGTGGTGAGGTTGCCCCGCGCGTAGGCCTGCGCCCGCAGTTCCTGGACCATGCCCATGACCTCGGCCTCCTGGGCGAGAAAAGCGTTGCCGAGGTGGGTGGTTTCCGTGATTCGTTCGCTCATCAGGGCCAGAATGGACGGGAAGTGGCAGATCGCTTTGACGCTGGGGTCCCAGTTCTTGTCCAAAAGCATCGCATCCAGGGCCTCCCCCCTCAACTCCGGACGCATCCTGACCCAGCGATCGGCCTCGATCACCTCAATGGGATAGGTCGATGCCATCAGGAGCTGGGCCAGGAGCGCATCGGGATAGAGGGCGATGGGCGCCAGCATCTGGGCGAGTTCCTCCCGGCTGTATGCTCCGGACGGTTCCAGATAGCCGCTCTCCTGGGCCTGAGCCTGTTGCGGTGACAAGGCAAGGCCGGATAGAAGAAACGGAACGATGACCAGTCCGAGGGCCAGATGGAAGATGGTCGACGCCTTCATGATTATCTCCTTTGTCTCTGGCAGTTTCCGGTGGGGTGAGCCGTCTGCAGACGCCCCTGGTGTTCTTGATTATCAGTCTACCTCCAAAATATGCAGGAAATGTGGAAGAAATGTGGAAATTGCCGCTGCCCGCCGGTTTGCACGGGCCAAAATGCGATCGGGAACCCGTCGCTATCGCCCAGCGCCACCCTGAACGAAAAAGGCCCTCCGGAGAGGACCTCTGTAACGAAGCTTCATGATAAGACTGAGGCGAAAACGACCTTGACACCCGCCGCGAATCAGACAACAAAGGTCGCCCCCATGTTGAGAGTGGCCTTTTCTTTGGTAGCAAATTAATGCCGTTTTGAGTCCGGGACGGGTAGGGGGGGTAGCCGCCCTATCTCGCCCAGAGCCCGACTTTCCCGCGCTGCGCTTCGGCCTCGGCGCCCAGAAACTCCTCCTTCAGCCGGAAATCGAAGCGGCGGTAGACCACCGCGTACCCTTTCTCCAGCAGCAGGCGGTTGAGCAGGCGGCCGTCGGGAAGGGTGACGTAGGCGAGCAGTCGGCCGT
>DASPGW010000162.1 GCA_035620395.1 Desulfuromonadales bacterium
CCGATCACCATGTTCACTCCGCCCTGATCGAGCCGGGCCAGCAGCTTCGGGATCTCCGCTGCCAGATGCTGGCCGTCCCCGTCGAACTGGATGGCGACCCGGTAGCCGTTTCGCGCCGCATACTTGAATCCGGTCTGCACCGCTCCGCCGATCCCCAGGTTTTTCGGCAGGTCGACCACCTGCGCCTTGCCGGTCGCCCTCGCCTGAGCCGAGGTAGCATCGGCCGAGCCGTCGTTGACTACCAGGATTTCCAGGGGGACATCGATGCTCTGCAGATCCTCGATCACCCTGGCGATGGCTTTCGCCTCGTTGTAGGCCGGCACGATGACCAGCAGATCGGCCTTTCTGGTCTGCGGCTCGAGCCGACCGAGGCCCATCTCCTGGATCAGTTCCTTGTTCTGCTCGGAGAGCCGGGTCATGACCACCGTCAGGTGAATGAGCAGAAGAAAGGTAAAGCCAGTCGTCATCAGGGTAAGGACGCTCGGCGGATAGGCGATGCCGAACAACCGGCCGAGGCGGTCGATGGCGAAGCGGTCGAGGGAGAGATAGAGGAGAAACAGACTCATGGCGAACCAGAGAATGGAGTACTCTTCCTTGATTCGCCGGTTCTTCACCAGCCCGAAGATGAATAGGAAAATGGTCAGGCTGAAGATGATGGAAAACAGCTGGATTCTGTCGAAGGTGAACATAGCCGGCATTATCGAGTGCCTCCCACTCCCGCCTTGGTTTCAATCATAGTCGAGCAACTCCCTGAAAGTCAGCCGATGCCGCCGCAACAGCTTCGCGAATTCCCGCATCGGCAGCTTCCTGTTATTCATCACCTGCCGGCGCTTGCGGAGGACCTGGAGTATTCCGCGCAGGCTGTCGAGAATGCCCTTCAGCAAAGCTTTGACGAGCGCTCCCCGGGAGCCGCCGGCACGGAACTCGCCGCCGGTTCCGCCCCCGGCCAGAACGGCAAGCACCTGTTCGACATAACGCCAGACCGTAAAAAAAGGCAGCGCCGCAAGGTGGCTCACAGGAAAATTTTTCCAGACCACCCAGTAGTGATTGCGCTCGACCAGGTAGACCTTGAAAGGCGAAAGGCTGCCGCTGGTCTGCGAGTATTTGTGATGGACGACAGCCTTGGTGGCAGCCACCGCTTCCCACCCCGCCAGCCTTCCCCTCATCCCGAGGTCGACATCTTCGGCGTAGGCAAAGAAATCATCGTCGAAAAAACCGGTCTCCGCGATCATCGCCCGCTTGTAGAGTGCTGCGCAGGCGCTGGGGATAAGGATCTCTTCCACCTCCTGCAGCCGGAGGGAGGACCAGCGCCTGTTGCGGAACTGCCCGCGCGCCATGCCGTCCCGGCAGATGTTCATGCCGATCGAGTCGATGATGTCGGGGTCGGAAAAGGCGCAGACCCGGCTTGCCACCATGCCGGCCCGGGGATAAGCATCCGCAACCCCGACCAGGGATTCCAGCCAGTCCGGCTCGACCCGGGTGTCGTTGTTCAGGGTGACGATATAGTCACCGCGGGCGCGCTCCAACCCGCGGTTGTTGCCGGTGGCGAAGCCGGTATTTTCCGGCAGCGGCACGAGCTGCACCCAGGGGTAGCGGATGCGCACGAACTCCACCGAGCCGTCCCGGGAGCCGTTGTCGACCAGAACCACTTCGAAATCGCGAAACGTCTGGGCGGCCAGGCTGTCGAGGCAGACCGGCAGATGCTCAAGGCCGTTCCAGTTGACGATGACAACTGAAAGCCGTGGAGCAGACTGTTGCTGAGCGGCGACCGTCGTTGCTGCCGACCGATGGGCGTCGGTGGGGCTGGCGATCATGGTTTCTGTCGTTCCATCTTCGCGACCTCGGCCAGGTTGTTCTCCAGCCTGGCAATCACGCTGTCGATGCCGTAGTTTTGCTTGACGAATTCGGCCCCGTTCGCTCCCAGGGTTCGGGCGTATTCCGGTTCCTGCAACAGCTTGACCACGTGGGCTGCAAAAGTCGCCGGGTCGTCCGCCACCAGCAGGTCGCGGCCTGGTTGGGCAGCGATCCCTTCGTTGCCGATGGAAGTGGCGACCACCGGTCGGGCGGCGGCCAGGGCGTCGAGGATCTTGACGATGATCCCGCCTCCGGTCAAGATCGGCGCCACGAACACCGCCGCTTCTTTGTAGCAGCGGTCAATATCGTCGACGAAACCGGGCACCTCCACCTTGGGGTCAGCTGCCGCTAGCATGGTCAATTCTTCCGGCGGACCGTTGCCGGCGATGATGAACCGCGCTTCGGGAATCTTGCGGCGGACCAGAGGGAGCACTTCCCGGTAGAACCAGAGCGCAGCATCGACGTTCACCTGGCGGTGCCGATAGGCGGCAAGGAAGAGAATCGTGTTCGGTTTCGTTGCGTGGTGCTGCCCGGAGATATCCATCCCCGCTGGGATCGGCACCGTCTTCACCCTGGCCGCAAGCTCCGGCGCCATCCGCAGCAGGTAGTGCCGGTCGAACTCCGAGACGGTGAAGATCGCGGCAAAACGCCGCATGATGCGGCGTTCGGCCGCCCGGGTCAGCAGATATCTGAGCCCGGCCGGCAGTCGGGCCGCCCCCCTTGCCTGCTGCATCCGCCGCTCGGCCGGTTTGGTGATGACATCGTGGGCGTCGAGCACCATCGGGGTCTTCCCCCTGCAGATGAGCAGGGCCGTCTCCACCCATTCCACCTGGACGACATCGAACTCTCCCGAACGGATCAGGCGATCGGCAAAGCGGCTGAAGCCGAGATAATTGCCGACCAGGCGCAGGCTTTCCAGCACCCCTCGCTGCGTCACACCCGGGTAGGTGAAGGGGTGGATCGTCGCACAGAGCGGCCGCAGCGAATCGAGCAGCGGCAGCTCCGACTCCTCCAGGCGAGTGGCGAGGTGGATCTCGTGCCGCTGTGCCAGGTTTCGCAGAATTTCATAGACATACCGCCCGCCGGCGTGTCGGGACTTCTGTTGGGGGAGGAACAGGCTGACGAACAGGATCTTCACCGGGACGGCCTCAATTCGACGGTTGTTCCAAGCTCATTTGCATGGCATTTAGAGAAACCCGAACAACGTGATGACAGAAATGCTCTATATTTTTGCGCCGATCGTTGCTTCCAATCAATCGATGATATCCCCATCCTTCAATAGCACCTTGCGCAGGTAAAAGGTCCTGAGCCGATCGAGCGCCTGTCGGCCGCACATCTGTAGTACGACCTGCTGAAGGACGTGCAGGATCATTGTCTTGTAATAGCTGGCGAGATAAGCGGCATGCCGACGGCTGAACCGTCCGAAGCTGCCCCGGTTGATCTGTTTCGCTTCGGCCAGTGACGCGACATAATACCGGCTGGTCAGGCCGGTATCCCGGTAGTTCACCAGATATGCTTCCACATGAACCATAGTCACCTTGGCGGCAGCCGCCCGCAACAGGAAATCATAATCCGCTGCGAACCGGAAATCCTCCCGGTATCCCCCGAGCTCCCGATAAACATCGCGATGCACGAACATCGCCTGATGGCAGATGGACATTCCCAGCCAGTAACGAAGAGAGGCATGGTTTCGGTACTTCAGGGATAGATCTTCCTGCAGCACGTAATTGTTGCCGTAATAGATACCTTCCGTTCTTTTTTCAAGGTAGGCCGCTACGGTTTTCTCCAGCGCGTCCGGCTCGTAAAAATCATCCGCATTGAGAAGGCCGATCAACTCTCCCTGCGCCAACCGCAGCCCCTTGTTCATTGCGTTGTAGATGCCGCTGTCCGCTTCGCTGACCCAGAAATCGATCCGGTCCTCGTATCTCCTGATGATGTCGAGCGTACCGTCGGTGGAACCGCCGTCGACCACGATGTATTCGAAATTCCGGTAGCTCTGACCCAAAACGCTGGTAATCGCCTGCTCGATGTGCTCTGCGCCATTGAAAACGACGGTGACGATCGACACCAGCGGGGCGCCGGGTTCGGATTGCCGGGGAGCGGCACCGGTAGTTCTGAGTCCACCGTTCATACTTTCAGACCCAGCGCTGTTCATCGTGACTGAAACAGAACAGGCCGTGCGGATTGAGCTTTTTCTTCCAGGCGATCGGCGCCTTCCACATGACGGCATCGAAACAGGCCCAGGCCAGATCGAGCGGATTCGGCTTTTTCCCGCCAAGGATTTCGCCCATCTCCTGCTGGTAGGCCGCCATGTCTTGGGAGAGCTGCCCCCGGTGGGTTCTGAAACCGCCGAGATGGCTCAGCACGACTTTCAACTCCGCCTGCCCGGCGAACTGGTGCCAGAGGTAATAATCCCCGGCGCTGCGGAATCGGGCCAGCCGCTCAAAATCAAGGAACTGATGCAGACGGGAGCTCCAGAAAGTCGATTCCTGCTGCACGAAGGGGAGCATCCGGCCGTAGACGCCGCACGCGAAGAGCCTTGTCCGGTAGCGGAACGGCAGGGAGATACCTACCAGTTGCGACTGCTCGTTGTAGTTGACCGAGAGGCCCGTCAGCCACTCCGCCCGGCCGCTGTCGAAAATGTCCAGCACGACATCGAAGGCATGCTTGTCGTAAAAGTCGCCGGCATTGATATAGGTACAGATTTCGCCCGTCGCCATCCTGAGTCCGCCAGCCAGCGCCTCGTACATGCCGTGATCGCTTCGGGACAGAATCCGTACCGAACCGTACCGGAATCCCTTCGACGCAGCTTCGGCAATAGCCACGGTCCGGTCGGTGGAAAGCCCGTCGCAGATGATGTACTCCAGCTCCGCCCGGCCCGACAGGAGCGCCGATTGGGTCAGCACCGATTCGACGGTTTCGCCGATGAAGCGTTCGGCGTTGCGACAGGGAGTAATGATGGAGATTTTTTTCATTGGCGCCTTTTGACTGTAGGGGCGAGGCATTGCCTCGCCCAGGGCGA
>DASPGW010000163.1 GCA_035620395.1 Desulfuromonadales bacterium
AACGTCGTCTCCAACCTGCCCCTGTTCGTGGTCGGCCTGCTCGGCCTGCTCCACCTGTGGCTGCACCGGCGTGAGCTCTTCGCCGACCGGCGGGAAAGCCGGGCCTTCGCGGTCTTTTTCCTCGGGATCGCCCTGACCGGCTGCGGCTCGGCCTGGTACCACCTGGCACCGGACAATGACCGGCTTTTCTGGGACCGCCTGCCGATGGCCGTGGCTTTCATGGCCTTCACCGCGGCGATGCTCGCCGAGAGGGTGAGCGTTCTCTGCGGCAGCCGCGCCCTCCTCCCCCTGCTGAGCGCCGGCGTCGCCAGCGTGATCTGGTGGCGCCTGACCGAGCAGGCGGGGGCGGGAGACCTGCGCCCCTACGGCTTCGTCCACTTCTACCCGGCCGTTCTCATTCCGCTGTTGCTGTGCTTCCTTCCCGCGCGCTATACGCGGGGCGGCGAGGTGTGGGGTGTTCTCTTCTTCTTCGGCCTGGCTGTCGTCTGCGAGCTTCTCGACCGGCCGATATTTGCCCTCGGCGGTCTGGTGGGCGGCCACACCCTGAAGCATCTCTTCGCCGCCATCGCCGTCTGGTGGGTCCTGCGGATGCTCGCCACCCGGCACTATCGCGAAGGCTGAGCCGGAAGTGCACGGTTTCATCGTTGACAGGATCCCCCGCAAATTGTAATAGTGACGGTCTCGATTCGAGTCTCAAACCACCTGAAGGAGTTGACACGATGCTCAAGCATGTCGTTTTTTTCAAGTTCAAGCCCGAAGCCGACGCCGCCGGGATTGCCGACCTGGAGAAAAGCCTGCGGGCGCTGCCCGCCGTGATTCCGGAGATCCGGGAGTTTGTCGTTGGCCGTGACGTGGTCCGTTCGGAACGTTCCTACGATCTCGCCCTGGTTTCCGGTTTCGACGACCTGGCGGCGATGAACCGTTATCAGGTCCACCCCGACCACCAGGCGGTGGTCGCCAAGGTCAAGGCACTTTGCAATGGCGTCGTCGCCGTCGATTTTGAGTGCTGAGCTGGACCGCCAGGGAGGCCGGCCGATGGACAGGGATGAATTCGAAAGACGCCGTGCCGAGCGCCGGTACTCGCTCAATTTCCTTGAATTTGCCGTGGTCGGGGAGAACGGCGAAGTCCTTTTCCGCGAGATGGGAAGGACGCTGAACGTCAGCTTGGCAGGCATCAAGCTGGAAACCCCGGCGCTGCTCGAGGCGGGGCAGATGGTCCAGGTGACCCTCGGCCTCAAGGATGACATGATCGACCTGATCGGCAAAGTGGCGCACATCAAGGTCGCCGGCCCGGAGATGTTCAGTGCCGGGATTCAATTCACCCGGCAGGATGACGAGGGACGGCGGGTGCTCAGCCGGTACCTGGCGGCGTTCAGGGACGAAGCCGCCGCCGGGCTTTGAACAGCCGGTTCGGCGGATCGATGCCGTCGTCGTTGCAGGTGCCGACGATTGCACAACTTTCTGCAGTTGCTATACTTTCCTGGGCAGGCTCGATCGCCCGGGAGTTGTCCCCTCGCCCCCGTCCGTCTCTTACCCGACCGCAGCGCAGGCCGCATGAGTTTTGCCCACAACGTCAGTCCGCAGTGGCTGGAGAATCTGTACCGTCTCTGGCAGGAGGCGCCTGACCGGTTGCCTCCGCAGTGGCAATCGTTTTTCCAGGGCTTCGAGTTGGGCGAGGAAAGCGGGGCAGGGGCTGCGTGCCTCGATCCTGCCCATGCCCTCAAACAGTCGGGCGTACAATCCCTGATCTATCGTTACCGCGATATCGGACACCTGCTTTCCTGCACCAACCCCCTCGACGTCTGCCAGACCGAACATCCCCTGCTCGCCCTCGAGGTTTTCGACCTCGACGAAGCGGACCTCGACACCGTTTTTCGCACCCGCCGTTTTTTCCGGCAGAGCGCCACCCTGCGCGAGATCGTCGAGACCCTGCGGGAGACCTACTGTCGTTCGATCGGCGTCGAGTTCATGCACATCCAGGACCCCGCCGAACGGCAGTGGCTGATCGACCGCATGGAGCCGACCCGCAACCGGCCCGACTTCTCCCGCGAGGAGAAGCTGCGGATCCTGAGCAAGCTGCAGGAGGCGACCCTGTTCGAGGCCTTCCTGCACCGCAAATTTCTCGGCCAGAAGCGCTTCTCCATCGAGGGGGGAGAGGCGCTCATCGCCCTGCTCGACCAGGTGGTGCGCCGGGCGGCCGCCTTCGGGATGCGCGACCTGGTGCTGGGGATGTCGCATCGCGGACGACTCAATGTCTTGGCCAATATCTTTGGCAAGCCCCTGGAAAACCTCTTCGCTGAATTCACCGACAACATCGAATACCAGATCGTCGGCGAGGGGGACGTCAAGTACCACCAGGGTTTTTCCACCGACGTGGACGGGCCGGGTGGGGCGTCGCTCCATATCACCCTGGCGTCCAACCCCAGCCACCTGGAGTCGGTCGACCCGGTGGTCGAGGGGAAGTGCCGGGCCCGGCAGGATGATTATGACGACCGCGACGGCAAGCAGGTGCTGCCGGTCCTGATGCACGGCGATGCCGCCTTCGCCGGCCAGGGGCTGGTCGCCGAGACCCTCAACCTCTCCCAGCTCGAAGGCTTCAGCACGGGCGGCACCCTGCACATCGTCCTCAACAACCAGATCGGCTTCACCACTCTGCCGAAGGATGCGCGCTCCACCCTCTACGCCACCGATGTCGCCAAAATGCTGATGGTGCCGATCTTTCACGTCCACGGCGACGACCCGGAGGCGGTAGTGCACGCCGCCGGCCTTGCCCTCGACTGGCGCCAGGCCTTCGGCCGCGATGTGGTGCTGGAGATTCTCTGCTACCGCCGCCATGGGCACAACGAGGGGGACGAGCCTTACTTCACCCAGCCGCTCATGTACGAGAAGATCAAGGACCATCCGCCGGTGCAAGAGATCTATGCCGGGCGTCTGCGCGAGGAGGGGGTAAGCGGCGAGGAAATCGAGGCGATGGCCGCGGCCGTCGAAGCGCGTCTGGAAGCGGCGGCCGTACAGGCGGCCCGCCCTGCAGGGGAAGGCTTCCACGGCAAGTGGAAGGGGATCGAACGGGACTACCGTCGCGTCGAGGTCGAAACGGCCGTCGACCGCCGGACCCTGGTCGAACTGGGGGAGGCCTGCTCCCGGATTCCCGAGGGCTTTCATCCCCATCCCAAGATTGAGAGGCTCTTCGAGCGGCGCCGCGAGACGATTGCGTCTGGCGAAGGGATCGACTGGGGGATTGCCGAGATGCTCGCCTTCGCCACCCTGCTGCACGACGGGGTTCCGGTCCGCCTCACCGGCCAGGATTCGCGGCGCGGGACCTTCAACCATCGCCACTCCACCCTGTTCGACGTGCAGACCGGCGAGACCTGCGTCCCGCTCGCGGCCGCGGCTCGCGCCGGTGCCGCCCTGCGCATCTACGACAGCATGCTTTCCGAGACGGCGGTGCTCGGCTTCGAGTACGGCTATTCCATCGAGAGCCCGCACGGGCTGACCGCCTGGGAGGCCCAGTTCGGCGATTTCGCCAACGGCGCCCAGGTGATCATCGACCAGTTCATCGTCAGCAGCGAAACCAAGTGGGACCGGTCCTGCGGCCTGGTCCTGCTGCTGCCGCACGGCTACGAGGGACAGGGGGCCGAACATTCGAGCGCCCGCATCGAGCGTTACCTGCAGGCTGGCGCCGACGACAACATCCAGGTCGCCTATCCCTCCACCCCGGCCCAGTTCTTCCATCTGCTGCGCCGGCAGGTGAAGCAGCCCTTCCGCCGGCCGCTGGTGGTTTTTACCCCGAAGAGCCTGCTGCGGCTGCCGGCCTGTCGCTCCGACCTGGCGGAATTTGCCGCCGGGCATTTCCGCGAGGTGCTGCCGGCCGAGGCCGAGCCGGCGAAGGTTCGCACCCTCCTGGTCTGTGCGGGGAAGATCTATTATGAGCTGCTGGAAAAGCGCGATCAGGATGGCCGCGAAGATGTCGCCATCGTGCGCATCGAGCAGTTCTACCCGCTGCGCGAAGATCTGCTGCGGCAGGCCCTGGAGCCCTTCGGTAAGGCGAAGAAGTTCGCCTGGGTGCAGGAGGAGCCGGCCAACATGGGCGCCTGGAGTTTCCTGCGCCAATATCTGGCCGAGGCGATGGGTCGCGAGCCCCGCTACGTGGGACGCGACGCGGCCGCCGCCCCGGCCGTCGGCTCGCACCGGCTGCACAAGGAGGAGCAGGAACGGATCATCGCGGAGGCGTTCAGTCTGTGAAACGTAGGGGCGCATTGCATGCGCCCTGGGCGGACACAGTCCGCCCCTACATAGCAGGAGATACGGATGGACATCAAGGTTCCCGAGGTCGGCGAATCGGTCTTCGAGGCGGAAGTCGGCAAGTGGCACAAAAAGGACGGCGACCGGGTGGCGAAGGACGACCTGCTGGTCGAACTGGAGACGGACAAGATCACCCTGGAGCTCAATGCCGATGCCGAGGGGGTG
>DASPGW010000164.1 GCA_035620395.1 Desulfuromonadales bacterium
ACCAGCTGTTCCAGGATGAAAACGACTGTATCGTAAGCCCCGGAATGTTCCCGGGGCTTTTTTCTTGTGGAACAAAGAAAGAAGGATTTATGGCTTTTCAAGTGTTCAACTTCAACCCCAAGGTTGCCGCCGGCGTGGCGGAAGCGGGCTACGTTTCGCCGACGCCGATTCAGGCGCAGGCGATTCCCGCCGTCATGCAGGGGCGCGATGTCATGGGACTGGCGCAGACCGGAACCGGCAAGACCGCCGCATTCGCGCTGCCGATTCTGCACCGTCTGATGCATGGCGGACACGGAGCGGTCCGCGCACTGGTCATCGCCCCCACCCGCGAACTGGCCGAGCAGATCCACCAGTCGATCGAGACCCTGGGCAAACAGACCCGGTTGCGCAGCGTCACCATCTACGGCGGGGTAGGGATCAACCCGCAGATCCAGAAACTTAAAAAGGGCGTCGAGATCGTCGTCGCCTGTCCGGGACGGCTCCTCGACCACATCGGCCAAGGAACCATCGACCTCTCCCGGCTGGAAGTGCTGGTGCTCGACGAAGCCGATCAGATGTTCGACATGGGCTTTTTCCCCGCCATCCGGCAGATCCTCAAGAAGCTGCCGCGTGAGCGGCAGACCCTGCTCTTTTCGGCCACCATGCCCGACGAGATCCGCCGCCTGGCGCACGATGTGCTCAGCGATCCGGTCACCGTCCAGGTTGGCAACACGGCGCCGCCGGTTACCGTCAGCCACGCCCTCTACCCGGTTTCCCAGCACCTCAAGACCCCCCTGCTGCTCGAACTGCTGCAGCACACCGACACCGAGTCGGTGCTGGTCTTCACCCGCACCAAGCACCGCGCCAAGCGCTTGGGCGAACAGCTGGCCAAGGCCGGCTACAAGGCGGCCTCGCTGCAGGGGAACCTGTCCCAGAACAAGCGGCAGGCGGCCCTCGACGGATTCCGCGACGGTTCGTTCCAGATCCTCGTGGCGACCGACATCGCCGCCCGCGGTATCGACGTCTCCCAGGTTTCGCATGTCATCAACTACGATATTCCCGATACCCCCGAGGCCTACGTGCACCGCATCGGCCGCACCGGGCGCGCCGCTCGCAGCGGCGACGCCTTCACCCTGGTGACCGGCGAGGATACGGTGATGGTGCGTACCATCGAGAAAGTGCTTGGCGCGACCCTTGAGCGCCGCAAGGTGGACGGTTTCGATTACACCGTCCCCGCGCCGAAGAAGGACGGTGAATTCGCCCGCCCGCCGCGGCAACCGGCACCCCGCCGCCAGCCGGCCGGGGAGAAAAGGACGGGAGCTTCAGCCGCCCCCGCCTCCCGTAACCGGCGCCCGCAGCGTCCCGGCCGTACCTCGTCGGGAGCGCGGGCTGAGAGATAAGCGCAGGGCAGGGGAGGCAACAAGCCTGTTCTGGAAGAGCTTTAGCCGCGGAGGACCTCTGACAGGCACGGATTTTCAAAAATCCGCCTTTATCCGGGTGCATCCGCGGCTTTTTCTATGGTCATGGACGGATCGAAGTCCCGGCCGCAACTGCGTTGGCGGCAAGACCGATACGCCCCCCCGCTGCTCCTTTTCAATTCTCTTGACAAAAGACCCTCGACGGCTGTTAAGTATTTGTGGTTCGTTGCGCCGGGTTTCTCATTATCATTCCTTCTGACGTATCCCCCATGTCGAATGCAGTCGCCAAAGACCCCGTCGTGAACCGCTCCGAAGTGGCCTCCTGGCTGTTTGCCGCCCTGCTGCTGGTGATGGCGGTCAAGTTTCGCCTGCTGGCCACCCTTTTTGCCGGCTTTCTGGTGTTCGAACTGGTCCACGTCCTGGTCCCGGTTTTTCACCTGAGCCGTCTGGCCGGCAAGCGGGCCAAACTGGCCGCCGTGGCCTTGCTGTCCGCCGCGATTGTCGGCCTTTTGACGGTCGTGATCTTCTGGGCTGCGGCCTTCATTCGCGGCGGCGCCGAGAATCTCCCCCTGCTGTTCCGGACGATGGCGGAAATTCTGGAAGAGTCCCGTCACTGGCTGCCGCCGATGATCGAGGAATATCTCCCCGCCGACGTTGAGGCGATGAAGCTCGATGTCGCCGAATGGCTGCGGGGGCATGCCGGAGACCTCAAAGTGGTGGGCCGCGAGACGCTGCGCACCGTTGCCCACCTGCTGATCGGCATGGTCGTCGGCGCCATGCTTTCGCTGCGGGAAGCCATGCCGGGACAGGCGGGAGGGGCGCCCCTGGCGACCGCCCTGGGCGAGCGCGTCCGGCGCTTCGGAGGGGCCTTTCGCCGCATTGTGTTCGCCCAGGTGCGCATCTCCGGCCTGAACGCCTTCCTGACCTGGCTCTACCTCGGGGTCGGCCTCCCCCTGCTCGGTATTTCAATTCCCTATACCAAGACCCTGATCGCCGTGACTTTCCTGGCCGGGCTGCTGCCGGTGATCGGCAACCTGATATCCAACACCGTGATCGTCGTCGTCAGTCTGAGTCTTTCGCTCGGGGTAGCGGCGGCGTCCCTGGCGTTTCTGGTGGTCATCCACAAGCTGGAATATTTTCTCAATGCCCACATCATCGGTTCGCGCATCCGTGCCGGTGCCTGGGAACTTCTGCTGGCGATGCTCCTCATGGAAGCGGTTTTCGGGCTGCGGGGTCTGATCGCGGCCCCTGTCTTCTACGCTTATCTCAAGGACGAACTCTCCTCCCGCGGACTGGTCTGACCGCGGCAAACAATTAATCATGACACTGCTGCACAACCCCATTTTCCTGCTGCTGTTTATCATCGTCCTCGGCGAACTGCTGGGCAAGGTGCGCCTCTGGAACCTCTCCCTCGGCTCCTCTGCCATCATCTTCGTGGCGCTGGCCTTCGGCCATTTCGGTTTCACCATCCCGCAAGGGGTGCAGACCATCGGCCTGGCCATGTTCATCTATGCCGTCGGACTGCAGGCCGGCCCCGGCTTCCTCGGTTCCTTTCGCAGCCACGGCCTCGCCATGGCAGCGTGCGTCCTCGCCATGGCGGCAGCCGGCACCCTGATGACCTATGTCTGCTGCCGGCTGTTCGGCTTCGACGCCGGCACCGGCGCGGGCCTGCTCTCCGGCGCGATGACCAGCACCCCGTCGCTGGCTGCGGCGGTGGAGGTCGTCGGCCACGGCCAGGCCCCGGCGGCCTACGGGGTCACCTACGGCTTCGGCGTGGTCGGGGTGGCCCTCTGCATCAAGCTGCTGCCGCGCCTGCTGCGCATCAATATTCGCGGCGAGGAAGAGGGGCTCGCCCGGGAACTCGCCGAGATCAACCCGCCGATCACCTTTTGCCACCTCGAGGTGAGCAACCCCAACCTCTTCGGCAAGCGGGTGGCCGACATTTTTCTCAAGAGCATCGCGCCGGTGACCCTCACCCGGTTGCTGCGCCAGGGCGCCTCCGAGCCGGTGCTGGTCGGGGCGGATACCGAGCTGCAGGAAGGTGACCGGCTGCGGGTGGTGGGACGGCCCATTGATCTGGAGAAGGTGCAGCTCTTCATCGGCCGGCCGATCGAGGGGGAGATCGCTTTCGACCGGGTGCTGACCAAGAAGAGCATCGTCGTCTCCAAGCCGAAGTTCGTCGGGACCACCCTCGGCTACTTCAACTTCCGCGAGACGTTCAACGTGCAGGTGGCACGCATCACCCGTAACGGCATCGACCTGCCGGCCGACGCCAACACACGCCTGCATCGGGGCGATGTGGTGCATGCCGTGGGCGACGAGCGCTCCCTGCGCAACGTCACCCGCCTGCTCGGCAACGATCTGAAGGCCACCTACGAGGTCAGCCTGCTGCCGATTCTGGTCGGCCTCCTTTTCGGCTTCCTGCTCGGCCAGATTACCCTGCCGCTGCCGCTGGTCGGTCCGCTGACTCTAGGCACCACCGGCGGCACTTTGCTCGCCGGTCTGCTGCTCGGCGCCCGCTACCAGACCGGTCCCCTCATCTGGGATGTGCCGTCCGGCGGCAATCGCCTGATCCGCGATCTTGGACTGGCGCTGTTCATGGCGGCGGTGGGGACCTCGGCCGGAGCTTCCTTTGTCGCCACCCTGCAGGCCCAGGGTATGCCGCTGCTCCTCTCCGGCGTTGTGGTGACCATCGTTCCGGTGGCTGTCGGCGCTCTTCTCGGCCTCTGGTGGCTCGGTATCCGCTTTCTGCGGCTGCTGGGGGTGCTGGTGGGGGGGATGACCAGCGCCTCGGGCCTCGCCGCAGCCGGCGCCCTCTCGGCCACTCCCTATGCCGGGGCCGCCTACGCGACGGTTTATCCGCTGGCACTGATCGGCAAGATTGTTGCCGTCAAGGTGCTGCTGCTGATTCTCTGAACAGCTTTCTTGCCCGGGACTCATGGGACCTATGAGACCCGCGAGCATTCCCAGTCTGCCTGGTTGCCCTGCAAAAGTGAAAATCTGCGGTAAAATGAGGGTGTAGGATCACGCAGAGAAAGGAGGCCAAAACATGAACGCGGTGCTCTTCAGAGGGCAGATGAATCAGTTCAGAGGCACCTTCATCACCGGCATGGGCCGGTTGACCGGTAACGATATCGGCCGAATGCGCGGCCGAATGTTGAGGCTGCTGGGAGTGGCCCAGGTGACGTATGGCCGGGCTGTGGCAACGGCCGGTAAACGGATCCGGAAATTCACCCGGTATTAACAGGATGATGAACAGCGATTGGTCATCGGTGATTAGAAGTGAGTGCTTTGTAGAAATTGAAAAAGCCTGCGTCAAGCAGGCTTTTTCCGTTGCTGCAGCAGCGTAAATTCTCTGCTCTCGCCGCTTACTCGGCAGTAGCGGTCGCGGCGTTGCCCGGTGCCAGCAGTTTGCGGGCCAGCAGTGCCGCCTCCTGCATGACCTCCTGCCGGGAGCCGACGTCGCCTTTGCGGTAGACGTCGACAACCCGCAGCGGATGGGTCTCGGCGAAACCGGTCCAGTGGAAAAGGTTCCGGTAGCGCGGCAGAATGTCGGCGAACCAGTCGGGGCTGCGGTGTCCCTGGGTGAGAATGAAGGCGAGTTGCTTGCGCACCGGCAGACGGCTGGGGTGGTTCAAGGCGATGTACCCCGGCAGCAGATACGAGTAGGTGCGGTCGATGAAGGCCTTGAGCTGAGCGGAGACGTCCCCGTAGTAGACCGGCGAGGCCATTACCACCACTTCCGCGGCGAACACCGCCTCGAGCACCGGACTCAGGTCATCCTTGAGGACGCATTTCTCCGAGCGGGTTTTGCACCGGTTGCAGGCTTGACAGCCCTGCAGCGACAGGGTGTTCAGGTAGAAGCTCTGGGTGCAGGCGCCGAGCTTGCGGGCCGTGTCGAGAAAATGCCCGGCGACGGCGGCGCTGTTGCCGTTCTTGCGAGGACTGCCAAAAAGACAGACGACATTCATGGTGCGGCTCCGTAAATTCGGCGCTATCCAGCGATCTCGCCGTGGCGGCTCAGGCCGCGGCAGAAATCGGGATCTTGAAAACCACCTTCTTCACCTGGCTGGGGCCATCCGCAAGCTGCAGCATCGGCATGTGCCCGTCGTCGGGGTAGAAGACGGCGAAGAACCCCGGGGTGAGGGTGAGGCGGTCGGTGGGTCCTTCCAGCTTCAGGAAGTCCTTTTCCGCATCATAGGGGAGCTCGCGGCAGGCGCTGCGGCAACAGATGCCGACCGCCTCGGCGCCGCTTGTCAGCATCTGAATGTCGATGTACTTGCGGTGGCACTCGATGAAGCTCTCGGCCAGTGGACGCGTGGCGTATTCGCTGACCAGCGCGAAGGCGCCACGGTCGTTGACATCATGGCGGCCGACCGGCAATGTGCCCGGGTCTCCCTTTTGCAAAAACGCCAATACGTCGGCGAAGTGGGGATGCAGTGGGAGATAGAGCGGAAAATTTTCCAACTGATCGAAGATCATGACGAAATCATGCCTCCTTGCGCAGGTGGGGCCGGACCGTGTCTCAGACTCCCATCGTCGGCAGCAGGTAACGGCCGACCCAGTTCTTGGAGAACTGGAAGGCGGTGCGGCCGCAGCGCTTGCTCTTGTCGTGGGTCCACTGGATGGCGGCCTGCTCCAGTTCCTTGCTCCAGGGGATCTCCACCCTGCGCTCGCGGGCATGCCGCTCGACGCAGAGGCGCACGGCGTCGAGGTAGCGGTCCTGGGTGAAGACGTGGAAGGGGACCCATAGGCCGAAACGGTCGGAGAGGGAGACCTTCTCCTCCATCGCCTCGCTCTGCTGCAGTTCCCCCTTGACGAACTTGCCGCCGAGGTGGTCGGACTCGTACTCGGGGAGGAGGTGACGGCGGTTGGAGGTGACATAGATCAGGACGTTTTCGGGAGCCGAATAGACCGAGCCGTCGAGAGCGCTCTTGAGCATCTTGTAGCTCAGTTCGCCAACCTCGAAGGTGAGGTCGTCGCAGAGCAGGATGAAGCGGAAGGGCTGGTTCTCGACGGCGGTGAAAATTTCGGAGAGGTAGATCAGGTCCTCCTTCTCGACCTGAATGACGCGCAGCCCCTTGGGGGCGAACTCGTTGAGCAGGGCCTTGACCAGGGACGATTTGCCGGTGCCGCGCGAGCCCCAGAGCAGGGCGTTGTTGGCCGGCAGGCCGGCGAGGAACTGACGCGTATTGTTGATCATGATCTCTTTCTGCTGATCAACGCCGAGCAGTTCATCGAGAGTGGTGCTGTCGGTCACCTTAACCGGCTCGAGAAAGCCGGAAAAGGAGTGGCGGCGCCAGTTGGCGGCGTGGCAGATGGCCCAGTCGATGCGGGCAACGGCCTTGGGGAGAAGCATTTCGACGGAGCCGAGCACGCGCTCGAGCTGGGCCACGACTTCGGGTTTGAGGTTCATCATGCTGCGGTCTCTTTCTTTCTGAAAATGTGGGCGGTAGGGGAGGGCGTCGAATTCCGACCGGTCTGCACCACCCCTGAAAACCCACCCATGAAAAGTGGATAACTTGCCGGAAAAAGGTCAAAAAAGAAGGCCACCCTGTATACGTCACTCCCCTGTCCGGTGTCAAACAAAAATCCGGCCGGGAAACAAAAAGTTCTGTTCCTGGCCGCTATAATCCTTGAGTATGTCTCCAGTGTGGCCAGTCGTACTTCTGGAGATGCACCAATTCTGTCCGGAGAAGTGCCCATGTCCGACACCCGATCGATATGCCTGCTTACCCTGCTCGCCTGGTTACTGCTGTCGGCTGTCGCGCCACAGGCTGTGCTGGCCGCGAACGGCGCATTTCTGCAGGGAGTTGTCGGCGCCGGCAGTTTTGATGCCGACAGCCTGACCTTCCGACTTCATCCGGCGGAGTCCGGCAAGAAGGAGGACCTTTCCACCATGCCGGCCATCGGCTTCATCGGCCAGCACCTTTTCGCCGGCGACAGGACGCAATTGGGAGTCGAAGGCGGGATTTTGTTCGGTTGGCGTTCCCGCAGCACGTCTGCCGTGATCGCCTCGAACCAGACGGTGGTCAAGATCGACAGTTCCCTCTGGCTGCTCGATCTCTCGGCCGGGGTCTGTCTCAACCAGCGACTGGGATCACGGTGGCGGCTCTATCTGGCCGCCGGTCCGGCCATGGTCTTCGGAGAATACGATGCGGACGAAGACGTCATGGCAACGGCGGGAGCTGTTGACCCTGCTGCCGCTCCTGGCGTCCGGAACGGCAGCGAGTCGGCATTCGGTGTCGGCGGCTATGCCCGGGCCGGTCTCGAGTACGAATTTGCCCCGCTGTCCCTGCTCGGATTCAGCGTTCGCGGGGTGGCCACCAACATGGAGTTCGACAGCACGGTCGACTCATCCAGAGTCAGGGGTGTGCAGGCATTTGTCACCTTTACCCGGAATTTCGGGCGATGGTGATTAAGGCAAGTCAGGGTGCAGGCGAGGTCGACTGGCCGGCAGCATCCTCAGAGCTCGGCAGCCGCAGGAGGTAGAGCGTGACCGCCAGGGCGATAACGAACATCAGGACCCTCACCCAGAAAAGCGGGACAAGGAAGAGGGCAGAGGCCGGGATCGTGACCCAGACCAGGGCAATCGCCTTGACCTTGGCACGCCGGGGGATGCCGGAGCCTTTGAGGTAGGGCTGAAGCAGCGGACCGAGGTGGCGGTGCTCCAGAAGCCAGCTGTAAAATGGCTCGGAACTTCGGGCGAAGCAGGCGGCCGCCAGCAGCAGCAGAGGGACGGTCGGCAGCAGGGGAAGGAAGATGCCGAGTATCGCCAGGCCGGTGCTGAGCAAACCCGCAGCTAGCAGGCACCACTTCCTGGCCCGGCTCCCGGAGCGTGTTGCGATTTGCTTCTGCTGCCTTGTTCCGTTCATCCTCTTGCCTTACGCTTCGGGTGGCTGTGAGCACCTTCATGTTAAAGGATAACCGGCGACGGCAGCAAGGGCATTGATCACCGTCAAGCATGAGGGAGAAAACAAAAAAGCCTGCTCGCGCAGGCTTTTTTGCGGATCAGAAAAAGTCCTGTGGTTATGACGAAATCCGGCCGTCCTGAACGCGGATGACGTTCTGCGCCTGGCGGGCGATGCCGTCGTTGTGGGTAACGAGAACGATGGTCTTGCCGCGGCGGTGCAGGGTGTGAAGAATCTCGACGATCTCAGCCTCTGCCGCCGAGTCGAGGTTGCCGGTCGGTTCGTCCATCAGCAGGATGTCGGGATCGTTGATCAGCGCCCTGGCAATGGCGACCCGCTGCTGCTGGCCGCCGGAGAGCTCGGCAGGCCGGGCGCCGGTTTTTTCGGCCAGCCCGACCTGGGCCAGCATCTCCTTTGCCCGGGTCGACTGCTGCCGCTCCGGTACGCCCGAGAGCATCATGGCGGTTTCCACATTTTCTGCCGCCGTGAGATTGCGCAGCAGGTTGAAGAACTGGAAGACGAAGCCGATCTTCTTTGCCCGCAGCCGGGCCAGGGAGCTGCTGTCGAGCCGGGTCAGTTCGACGCCGTCGATCTCGACGCTGCCGGCGCTCGGACGGTCCAGTCCCCCGAGCAGGTGCATCAGGGTGCTCTTGCCGTGGCCAGAGGGTCCGACGATGCAGGTGAAGGAACCGCGCGGGATGGACGTGGAGACGCCGCGCAGAGCATGGCTGGCCGCGGCGCCCGTACCGTAGGTCTTGGTGAGGTTGTCGGTGCGGATGATGATGTCATTCATAGCTGATGGCCTCCACGGGAGAGAGCCGCGCCGCCCGCCAGGCCGGATAAACGCCGGCGACGACGGCGACGACGGCGGAGAAGGCGATGGCCCCGAGGATGATCCCCGGGTCGGCCAGGCCGGCGCTGCCCGACCCTTTGACGAAGGCGGTAAAGGTGTTCTGGCTGATATGCGGTGCGGCCAGAGCCGAAAAGAGCAGCCCGCCGAGCGCCCCGGAGAGCCCGCCGAGCAGGCCGTAAACTGCCGACTCGAGCAGGAAGACGGCAAAGATTGTCCGCCGCCGCGCGCCCAGGGCTTGCAGAATGCCGATCTCCCGCTTGCGCTCGTAGGTGGCGGTCATCATGGTGTTGATGATGCCGAAGGCCGCCGCCAGAATCGCCACGGCGGCGATCAGTTGCAGCGTGACGTTGACGGTGCCGATGATGGAGAGAACCGACTTGAGCATCTGCTTGTCGGAGACCACCCCGAGATTGACAGCTTCAGTTATCTTCAGGGCGTAGTTGTCAACCTGGTTGATGTCGTCGACCCGCACCGCTACAAAGGAGACCATCTCGCCCTGGCCATAGAGCCGCTGGGCGATGGGAAGCGGCAGAAAGACGGTAAGGTCGTCCTTGCTGCCGGTTTCCGCAAGCACTCCGCGTACCGGCAGCCGTTCGCCGCGGATGGTGAGAGAGGAGCCGGGCTCGAGGCCGAACTGGGCAGCGAGGACCGCGCCGACCACCGCCTGCTCCTCCGCCGAAGTGTCGAGGTAAGCGCCCCGCGCCATCTCCCACCCCTTGAAAAGTTTCGTTTCATCCGGCAGGATACCGAGGACGGTCACCGGGCGATTGTCGACGGCTGTCCGTTCGGTCAGGTAGGGGATCGCGGTAATTCCCTTGATCGCCCGTATTTTGGCCACCTCTTCGGCGGTGATGGTTGTCGGCAACTGTTCGCCGGTGAGGATGGAGACCTGCTCATAGGCGCAGGAGCCCTTCGGGGTGACGACCAGGTTGGCGCCGAGGGCGGCCGACTCCCGGTGGATTTCGGCCTTCAGGCTCCCACCAAGGGAGAGGAAGGTGACGAAGGAGGCGATGCCGATGGTGATCCCCAGCAGGGTGAAAATGAAGCGGCCGCGCCGGCGGGTGATGTTCCTGAAGACAAGTTTTCCGAGGGTCATTCTTATCCCCCGAGGTTGTGGTTGCGCAGCACCTTGATCTGCTCGGCCGCGAACAGGTAGCCGCCACCCGTATTGACGAAGCTGCCGGTCATGCTGATTTCATCGCCGCCGGCCGGCAGCTTGCCCTGATATTTCACCGGGATGATCTGCTTGTTGCAGTTCGGGCTCTGGCACTGCAGCTCCTTGACATCCATGATGCCGAAGATGTTGGGATCCTGCCGCGAGAACCCGTAAGTCACACCCGTGACGGTGATGGTGCCGGTGAAGGCCGCCGGGTCGGAAGCGACCTCGTTGACGGCCAGAGCATGGACGTTGTCCTGTCGGAGGAAGACGACGGTGACGGCAATAACCAGGGCCAGGCCGACGCCGGCCAGGATGTACTTTTTCATAAGGATCTCCTTGCTGGAAATGTTGATTCAGGCCGAACGAATGGACTGCGCAAGCAACTGGGTACGCGGCCCCTTTCGTGCTGCGGCAAAATTCTCCGTTTCAGTTATCAGGGGGAGATCAGGCGGTTTCGGGCGGGTAGTCGATGACGGCGCTGAAGCCGTCCGGGCAGAAGGCCGGCGGCAGAGAGAAGCCGGAGGCGGTAACCTGCAGCGGCCAGACGTAGGAGAGGGAGGCGACCCGGTCGAGGGTCAGACAGGAGAAGCAGAGGCAATTGGCGTCCGCGCAGGGACCGCTCATCGGCTCCGGCTCGGGCTCGCCCCGGTCGCAACAGGCATCGACGCTCTCCGGGTGATCCAGCGCCGAGACGGTAGTCGCAATTCCGGTGAACATGGCAAGGGAAAGGATGAGCAGCACAAAGGCTAAAAAACGGAGACGCGTGGAAATCATGCCTTCAACTTTAGTCGCAGGCGTCGGAGCGTGTCAAGAGGGTTTCGCCGGTTCGGGTCGCGACCTGCTCTGGTGGCGGTGTTCCCCGGCTCTCCCCTTTCGCTGTCAGTTTTTCCCGTATCCCCAGTCTGCCGAGCAGCTTGCGGATGAGGGCCGTGTAGCGCCAGAGGGGCGGCCGCACGCCGGTTAATCCCGCGAGAGCCCGGATTCCGGGGAGCAGCCGCAAGGTCGGCATGCCGGTGCGAATGAAATTGGGCCGTTCGATGACGGCTGCCCGCACGGCGTGCTGCAGGGCCGAAAGATCGAGTGATGGGGAAAGGTAGAAGGCAGGCGCCAGCAACTCTTCGGCCCTGCCCGTGTAAATTCCCTCCAGCCGGGCCAGCCGTTCGAGGTGGGTGCCGGGATAGATCCGAATCCCGACCGCAAAGAAGGCCGCGTCTCCGGAGCGCACCTGCCGGCGAGCGAACTCGAGAGTTTCCTGCACCGTGTCGGCCGTTTCGCCCGGGCCACCCAGCATGAAGACCCAGAGGCAGGGGAGACGGTGGCGGCGGACGGCGGCGGCCGCGCGCAACAGTTCTTCCGTTCCGAAGTTCTTGCCCAGGCCGGCAAGCACATCGGTCGCAGCGCTTTCGGCGGTGAGGGCGACCGAGGCGAAGCCGGCTCGTTCCATGGCGGTGAGCAGTTCGTCGTCGACGAAGGCGGGATTGAGCTCATGCGTGTGGAGGCGCACCGGCAGCCGCCGGCGGGTGATTTCGCGGCAGATTTCCAGGGCGTGCTCAACCGGAAGATTGAAGACGTTGTCGACGAACTCGATGTCCCGGAAGCCGGCGGCGGTCAGTCGCACCACTTCTTCCGCCACCCGCTCGGGTGAGGCGAAGCGGAAGCTCTTTCCCTCGATCCGGGGACACGGGCAGTAGATGCAGTCAAAGGGGCAGCCCCGCTTGCTCAGCACCGGCGCCGTCGCCCCGTGCCGGCGGTAGGTGCTCGTATCCAGCCAGCGGGAATAATCGGGGAAGAGAAATTCCCCGGGGCATTCCCTCGCCGCCGGACCTTGGCGAAAGCCGCCCGTTTCCAGCCAGCCCAAGCCGGGTATTTCCTCCGGGCGGCCGCCGGCGTCCAGGGCGGTGAGGAGGGCCGGAAACGTCCGTTCCCCCGCTCCGCACACCACCCAGTCGGCCCCCGTCAGGCGCAGCAGTTCCTCCGGCATGATGCCGGCGGCCGCGCCGCCGAGGACGAACGTCGCTGCGCTTTCGGATCGGACCGTCCGGGCCAGGGGGACGAGTTCCGGCACGAAATTCTGCGGATCTTCCATGCTGGTGTTGTCGAGGTTGCGCACCGACAACCCCACCACCCGGGGCGCGAGACGGGCCAGGGTTCGGCGCAGCGAGGCGACCGGATCGCCGGCAAACATCAGGTCAAGCAGTTCCACCTGATGCCCGGCCCGCAGGGCCGCCTCCGCCGCCAGACAGGCGCCGACCGGCATGACCGGCGCCGGTTCACGGCAGCGATTGGTACTGACGATGAGAACGTTCATCCTGGAAAAAGCATTACTTCGGTTCCACCGGATATCCGGCCTCTGACCATGCCTTCCAGCCACCCTGAAGGGCGTAAACCTTCGTATAGCCCATCCCGATCAGTTTCAGTGCCACACGGGCACTGGTTCCTTCCGACTGTCAGGCGCAGTAGAGGACGATCTTCTTCTCCTTCGCATAGTTGCCGGCCCACTTTTGCGGCGTCGAAGAGTCCTCCCTGGCCGCACCGGCAATCTTCCGGTCGCTCTCTTTCCAGTCCTTGTCCGTGCGGACGTCGATGACGACCAGGTCAGGGGAGCCGAGCTCTGCTTTCAACTCTTCAACCGTTATCCGGGGAACCTCCTCGGCTGTCGGAGATTTCCCCATCCCGCTGAGGAGTGCTGCAGCCAATAGGGCCGCAAGAAGGATGAACCACTGTCTGCGCATACGCATTACCTCCCTTGCTTTTGTCTGTTGCCGCCGTTTGAAGTATAACGGTACCACAGGGTTGTCTCTTCACAAGGGATCATGATTGCGCGTTCAGTTCGCCGCAACTGGAGGTGTATATGCGGCCTTCCGTGGGAAAGTTCGCGTCCGTCCGCACAAAATTCTGCACCCTTCACAAAATCCTCTTACTCCAATATCTCCGTTGTGGTATTATCGGCGCTATTCATCCTTTCCTTCAAATCCACCCGCAAAAGGCAGGCCAATTTCATGCTATCCTCGCCCGGCTCATCCCTCCGGCAGCGTCATATCTGCGTGCCTGTCGTCAGGGATGAAACTTGCCGGCGCCGAACCACACCTTGAAGGAGTATTTTGTGAAGTCCCCGCGTATTTTCCGCACCGCCCCGATGCTTTCCCCCTTGCTGCTGACTCTCCTGATTCTGCCACTCGCCCTGGCGGGTTGCGGGGAAGATCAGGCGCCCAAGACGGACACCCGTTCCGCCGACCGTCCGGCGCCCGTGACCGACGCGGCTCCCAAGCCTGCCCCCCCGCCGGCGGAGCATGCCGTAGCGCCAGAAACCACGTCTCCCACCTTGCCCGCGACTCCCAAGCCGACTTCGGTCCCTTCCACGCCTGCCGCTGTAAACAAAGCTGCGGCGGCGCCGACGGCTCCGAGGATAAAGTACAAGTCGGGCGAAGACCCCGAGTTCGCCAAAAATTGCGGTTGGCCGGTGAACTGTCCCGCGCCGCTCCCGGGAGCGATCCTGCCGCAGAAGCGCATCGTCGCCTACTACGGCAACCCGAATTCCAGGCGGATGGGGGCACTGGGGGAGTACGAGAAGGACGAGATGCTGCGTCGGCTCAAGGGCGAGGCCGAGCGGTGGGAGCAGGCGGATCCCTCGCTCCCGGTGCAGCCCGCACTGCATCTGATCGCGGTGGTGGCGCAAGATCAACCGGGCAAGGCCGGCAAGTACCGGATGATCATGCCGGACGAGGTGGTGAACCGGGTTTACGGATGGGCGAAAGAGGCGAACGCCGTCATGTTCATCGACATCCAGACCGGGCATGACGACATCCGCGCCATCCTGCCGCGCTTCGAGTGGATCCTGAAGAACCCGGATGTGCACCTCGGAATAGACCCGGAGTTCAACCTGATCAAGAGCGGCAAGATCCCGGGAACCAAGATCGGCACCTACGACGCTGCCGACATCAACTACGTCTCCGGTTATCTGGCGGAGTTGGTGCAGAAGTACAATCTGCCGCCCAAGGTCTTTACGGTGCACCGCTTCACCCGCAACGGCGTCACCAACTCCCGCAACATCCAGCTGCGCCCCGAGGTGCAGATCGTCATGCACATGGACGGCTGGGGGGCTCCTTGGCTGAAGCGGGATTCGTACAAGGATTACGTGGTGGCCGAGCCTGTCCAGTACACCGGGTTCAAGCTCTTCTACCATAACGACACCAAGAAAGGCGATCCGCTGATGACACCGGAGGATGTGCTCAAGCTGCATCCGAAGCCGCTCTACATCCAGTACCAGTAATCTTCCTGCTGCCGGTAAAAATAAGGGCCTCTCTCCTGACCGCTCATTTGTCAAGGGAGGGGCCCTTTTGTTTTTCCCGGGCCTGGACCTGTTCGTCGCAACGAGACATGCGCTTGTTCTTTTCAGCCAATGCGGTAATCTGAATTCATCCGGAACGCCGTCGATACTCCGCACCGTCCTTCTCGGGGTCCCGGGCAGCAGAAGTGGGATCCGGGGGAATTAAGGAGAAAAAAATGACTTCCAGAATGTCCATCCTCGGATTTGCCGGCAGCTTGCGAAAGGATTCTTATAACAAAGCCATCCTGCGGGCCGCACTGGAGATGGTTCCGCCGGATGCGGAACTGAAGATTTTCGATCTCGAGGGGATTCCGCCTTTCAACCAGGAGTTGGAGGACCGGCCGGCCGAAAAAGTAAAGGCATTCAAGGCCGGAATTCGGGCTGCCGACGCTTTGCTGATCGCCACTCCCGAATACAACTATTCGATACCGGGGGTGTTGAAAAACGCCCTCGACAGCGCCTCACGCCCTTATGGAGACAACGCTCTCGATGGCAAGCCCGTCGCCATCATGGGCGCCTCCGTCGGCATGCTCGGGACGGCCAGGGCCCAGTACCATCTGCGGCAATGCTGTGTTTTTTTGAACATGTATCCACTGAATCGGCCGGAGGTCCTGGTGCCCTTCGTGCAGGACAAGGTTGACTCGGACGGCCGGCTGACCGATGTGAAAACACGGGAGAAGATAGGGGAAATGCTGGAGGCTCTGGTGTCCGCGACGAAAAAGCTGAAAGCAGGCAGATAAAAAGGGTTTCCGGCTCATCTTGCCGGCCTCTCTGCTATAATGAGACCATGCATTCCGAAATGAACCCACCTGACGAACCTCTTGAAAGCCAGCCGGCGGTTCAGCCGTCGGCTCTCGCCGCCCTTTCCCGGCAGCAGGAGATCCTGTTTGCCAACAGCGCCATCTCCAGGCGACTGCTCGATGCCATACCCAACCCCCTGCTGATGATCAACCGGGACTGGCAGGTTGTTTATGCCAACAGCGCTGTTCTCAGAATGTTCGCCCTTCCAGGGGGCGAGCAGGTTCCCGGCCTGCGCGAGGGGGAAGCTTTCCACTGTCTGCATTCGCGCAGCAAAGGCGGTGAGGCGGAAGCGAATATCTGCTGCCAGATCTGCGGAGTCGCCAGGGGCGTGGCCCTTGCCCTGCAGGGCCGCGAAACAGTCAGCGACTGCCGCCTGACCTGCGACCTGGTCGGCAGCGGAGCCCCCATCGAGCTGCGCGTCTGGGCGACGCCGCTGGAGAGCGCCGGCGAACAATTCTCCATACTGGTCTTGAGTGACATCGGCCAGGAAAAGCGCCGCGCCATGCTCGCCGACGTCTGCTTCCATGACCTGCTCAACACGCTGACCAGCATACGTGGGCTGCTCGATGTCCTGAAGCACTCGGATGTTACAGAGCGCCCGGAGATTTGCGAATTGCTCGAGCAGACCACTCTCGGCTCCATCGAGGAGATCATGACTCTTCGTCTGCTGGAGCAGGCCGAGGAGAGTGCACTATCGGTAAACTGGTCGCCGCTGACCACCGGCGACTTTCTGCAGCAGCAATTGAAGACCCTGCAAAGGCATCCGGAGGCGCGGGGAAAATATCTTCGCTTCGAAGAAAGTGTGGCCGACGTCTGTTTGCATACTGACAGAAATCTGCTGCGGCGGGTGATCGGCAACATGGTTCTCAATGCCCTCGAGGCTACCGACCATGGAGGAACGGTCACCCTCGGCTGCCGACTTGCGGGGGAGGAGATCGAGTTCCGGGTTCATAACGATCGACCGGTCCCGCTCGAGGTCCAGTCACAGATTTTCACCCGTTCCTTTTCGACCAAGGGGCAAGGCCGCGGATTCGGCACCTACAGCGTGCAGATGCTCAGTTCCCTGCTCCGGGGCAAGGTCGGGTTCGTAAGCTCGCCCCAGTCCGGTACGACCTTCCACGCGATATTCCCCCTTCAGCCGACCACCTGAAATCATGAGCCACACCGCTCATCGGCCCTGCCTCGGAGTTGCTGAACCCCCACTCGGCCAGCAGCAGGGGAAAGCGGGCCGGGAAGGCGGCGAAGCCGGTCATGTTCGGGACCTTGGCGGTGCCAGGCAGCAGAACGATACGGGAGGGCGAATCAGCGGGTTTGGCGGATAGCGTAATGGTGGCAGCGAAGTGAGGGATTGGTGTTCACCGCAGTCCGGATTACTCCTCCCGACTGTCCTCCGGCAGGACCATCTGGCCCCGGTAGATATCCAGGAAAGCCCGGAAGAGGGAGAGAACCAGGGGACCGATGAGGATGCCGACGAAGCCGAAGGCCGCCAGGCCGCCCAGAAGCCCCAGGGCCACCACCAGCAGGGATTGCTGCCCCTTGCCGCTGATGAAGAAGGGGCGGATCAGGTTATCGGACGGCACCACCAGGACGAAGCACCAGAGAAACAGGAACAGTCCCCGACTCACCTCGCCCTCCAGGAGGAAATACCCGACGGCCGGCACCCAGACCAGGGCGGTTCCCACGAAGGGAATCAGGGCCGCCACTGCGGTCAGAGCACCGAACAGCAGCGGCGAGGGGAGATCGAAGACCCAATAGCCGATCCCGGCCAGGAGCCCCTGGACCAGGCAGGTCAGAAAAACGCCGTAGATGACTGCCGAGAGCACCCGCTTTACCGTCCCGGCCACCACATTCCGGTTTTCACCGGGGATCGGCACCACCGACCAGAACCGCTCCAGCAGGATCTCGCCGTCCTTGTAGATGTAGAACAGGGCCATCACCATGAGGATCACCTTGACGGTAAAGGCGAGAGAATTGCGGATCATGGCGGAAGAGTAGTCGAGCAGAAACCCCATCACCTTGCCGGTCCCCATCTGCACGGCTTCCCGGAAACTGAGGCCGAACTGCTCCAGATACGGTTGCAGCCGCTCGGCCAGTTCGCGAACCACGGGGAAATCCTGCAGATGGTCGAAGGTGAGGGGACCGGCTTCGGCGACCTCCTGTTCGAGTATTTCGTAGATTCCCACCACCTCCTGGGTCATCAGAAGGATCAGGATAACCACCGGCAGGACGAAGACCAGCATC
>DASPGW010000165.1 GCA_035620395.1 Desulfuromonadales bacterium
CGCGTCCCATCTGCTGCAGCCGCTCGCCGACGATGCCGTATTTGCGGGTCAGGATGGCGAGGGGAAAGCGCCCCAGTTCGCCGCAGGTGCGAACGCCGAGCAGGGCGAGCTGGCGCTTTAGTTTCGGGCCGATGCCGCAGAGTTCGCCGGCCGGCACCGTTTCGAGCAGGGCGGGAATCTCGGCCGGGCGCAGGACGGTGAGGCCGTCCGGCTTCTTCATCTCCGAGGCGAGCTTGGCCAGCAGCTTGTTCGGCGCCACGCCGATCGAGCAGGTGAGTCCGAAGCGGTGGCGGATGCGCGCCTTGATCTGGTGGGCGATCCGCTCGGGCGGGCCGAAGAGGGTGAGGCAGCCGGTCAGGTCGAGGAACGCTTCGTCGATGGAGAAGACCTCGACCAGCGGCGTGTAGTCGCGCAGGATGGCGACGATGCCGGCAGAGGTGTGGGTGTAGCGGCGGTTGTTGCCGACCACCAGAACGATCCCGGGGCAGCGCTCCGTCGCCTCGCGGACGGTCATGCCGGTCCTTACTCCGCAGGCCCGCGCCTCGTAGGAGGCGGTGGTGATGATGGTGCGCGCCCCCGAGCCGATCACCGCCACCGGCTTTCCCCGGAGTGCCGGATTGTTCTGCTGCTCGACCGCGGCGAAGAAGGCGTTCATGTCGACGTGCAGGATGGTGCGGTCGCTCATGGCGACTCCGCCTCCTGCCCCGCCAGGACCCAGGTCTGGCGGCCGGTGTCGAAGACCAGCTCGTAGAGGGCGCCGCCGGCAATGACGGTGAAGTGGATGGCGGCTGTCGCCCCCTCCCGCTCGTGCCAGCGGTAGGTAACCTCGCCGATCTCGTACTTGCGCCGCCGCCAGTCGAACCAGACCGGGCGGATATGGCTCCCCGGGCCGAAGACGGCACCGACGCGGACTGGCTCGTTGATGCGCTGCATGGTTCTACTCCATGATCCGGTAGAGGCCGACGACCTTGCCGACGAGGATGACTTCGCCGTCGCCGGAGCGGACGATGATCGGCTTCAGAGCAGGGTTCTCCGGCTGCAAGCGGATGTGGTCCGGCTCGCGGAAGAAGCGCTTGAGGGTCGCCTCGCCGTCGAGGAGGGCGACGACGATTTCGCCGTTGGCTGCCGTCGGCTGCGGACGGACCAGGGCAAGGTCTCCCTCCAGAATACCGGCGCCGATCATCGAGTCCCCCTTCACCCGCAGAAAGAAGGCGCCCCCCCGGCGCTGCCCGGGATCTACGGCGAAATACCCTTCGATCTCCTCCATTGCCGGTTGCGGGGCGCCGGCCCGCACCGTGCCGACCACGGGGAGGGAAACCGCCGGGGCGCCGCGGCCGGTAAGAGCGAGACCGCGGGAGCTGCCGGGGCTTTTGCGGATCAGCCCCTTGCGTTCCAGGGCCTCGAGATGCTTCGCTGCGCCGAGAGTGCCACGGATGCCGAGATGGGCGGCGATCTCCCGCAGGGTGGGCGGGTAGCCGTGGCGATCGAGGCAGCCGGTGACGAAGTCGAGAACCTGCCTCTGGCGGGGGGTGAGCTCTTCCATGCTGTGTCTCCTGGATGGTTGTCAAATGACAACCTACACGGACCGCCGAGGGATGTCAAGAGAAGTGGGAGCCCTGCACCACGGTTAAAACGCGCCGGACCGTTATCGCTGTGGACGGGGGCAGGTGTATGGCGTAGAATCGGAAATCCGAAGCATCACCGCTGCCGGCGGAAAGGAAGGTTGCCCTATCGAAACTCCCCGTGTTTTGCTACCCGGATTCCGGAGGGTCTGGATCCTGTTGCTGTTCTGCCTCTGCGCGGCGATCGCCGCCGGGGCCGCTGTCCCGGAGCCAATGCTGATCACGCACGGCCCGCGCGAACTGCCCCGCGTCGCCCTGACCTTCGACCTCTGCCAGGTGCCGGAGCGCCCGTCCGGCTTCGACCGGCAGATCGTTGACTTCCTCGAACGGGAGAAGGTTGCGGCCACCTTTTTCGCCGGCGGCGACTGGCTGCGCAGCCACCCGGAGGAGGCGCGCCGGCTGGCGGCCAACCCGCGCTTCGAGCTGGGCAATCACTCCTGGGGGCACCCCGACCTGCGCCGCCTCTCCGCCGGGGAGATTGCCGCCGAAATCGATCGGACCGAAGCGGAGCTGATCCGCGTTGCCGGCCGGAGCAGCCGGCTCTTCCGCCTCCCCTTCGGCACCCATACCCCGGCGACCCTGCAGGCCGCTGCCGCCCGGGGAGTGCGAATCATCCAGTGGGACGTCGTCACCGGCGATCCCGACCCGGGAATGGATGCCGCCGCCATCCTCAAGGAGGTGCAGCGGGGCGCCCGCAACGGCTCAATCATCATCATGCACGCCAACGGCCGGGGCTGGCACACCGCCG
>DASPGW010000166.1 GCA_035620395.1 Desulfuromonadales bacterium
GCGCATTCAGCGCTCTTTGCGGTAGAGCAGGCAGGACCACTCCTCGCGCCGGGTGATCTCCGGGCCATGCAGCGGAAAAGCGGCAAAAGCTTCTACCACCAGCGCCTCCTTTTCCTGGAGGATGCCGGAAAGGATCAGCGCACCGGCCGGCGCCACGCGACCGACCAGCTCGGCAGCCAGCCGGATGTTCTCTTCGGCGAGAATGTTGGCCAGCACCAGGTCGAATTCCCCGGCCAGTGCCGAAAGGGGCTCCAGCGTCACCGCCACGAGGTCGCCCACCCCGTTCAGGGCGGCGTTCTCACAGGCGATGCGGCAGGCCTCGGCATCGATGTCGCAGGCCAGCACCCGGCTCGCCCCGAGCGCTGCAGCGGCAATCGCCAGAATTCCCGAGCCGGTGCCGACGTCGAGCACCCGCTGCGGCGGGACGGGTCCGTCGAAAAGAGCGGCCTGCGCCTCCAGACAGAGTCGCGTCGTGCCGTGGGTACCGGTTCCGAAAGCCATACCCGGATCGAGGTTGACCACCACCTCGCCGGCAGCGGCGGCGAAGTCCTCCCAGGTCGGCTTGACGACCAGCCGGCGGCCGATGCGGACGGCGCTGAAATGCTGCTTCCACCCCTCGGCCCAATCCTCCTGGCGAACCGGCACAACTTCGGGGAGAACCGCCTCCAGGCCGGGGACAAAAGAAGAAAGCCACAATAGCGACTCGTACACCCGGCGGCGCAACGCCTCGATATCTTCGGGCGCCGGGAAATAGGCCTTGACGGTGTACACTTCCGGCGCCGTTGCCTCGGGGTCAGGCGCCACGAAGGTGTCGAGCTGTCGCTCTTCCACCGTCAGGCCGACGCTGCCGAGTTCAGTCAGCTCGTTGCCGACCACCTCCACCCCCGCGGCCGGAATCCGGAGGCGCATTTCGATCCATGTCTCATCCATCCGCCCTGTTTAACAAAGTGTCCCGGCAAAAGCAATAAAAACCTTGACAAGGCTGCGGTGTGTCGGGTCTAATCTGCCCAATGGCTTAATGAGCGTGATACCCTAAATGGTAGCAAGTCGCCCATGTCATGGCAACAAACTCCAACATAACAGTGGCTTTCGCTTGGCTTGCGCTAAGCCTGAGACCTGTTACCATTCATCGTAACGTCTTTTCATGAGGAACAGACATGCTCCCCCCGCAAGTCGTCTACCTGCTTTCCGACGCCACGGGCGAGACGGCGGAGAAAATCGTCATGGCGGCCCTGACCCAGTTCGGGGACAAGACGGTACGCGTGAAGCGGGTCAGCAACGTGCGGGGAAAGAATCAGGTGTATGAGGCTCTGGACGAGGCGCTGAGCCAGCAGGCTTTCGTCGTCTACACCATCGTCAACCGCGAACTGGCGCAGCTGGTTCATGACGAATGCGACTCGCTGGGACTGACCAGCTTCGACCTGATCACGCCGTTGTTGATGAAACTCTCCGGTTTTTTCGGCCGCTCGCCGGGTGAAACCCCGGGGCTGCTGCACGGCGTCGACGACGAGTATTTCCGTCGCATCGAGGCCATAGAATTTACGGTCAAGCACGATGACGGCCAGGAAACCCGCCATCTGCCCAAGGCGGACATCGTACTGGTGGGCGTCTCGCGGACCAGCAAGACCCCGCTTTCGATCTACCTGGCCCATCGCGGCTGGAAGGTGGCGAATGTCCCCCTGGTGAAGGGGATCGACCCGCCGGCCGAGCTCTTCCAGGTCGACCCGGGCCGTGTGGCGGGCCTGGTCATCGATCCCCAGCGGCTCCTCGAGGTGCGGGCGGCCCGATTGCGCAACCTCGGCCAGGACCCGCGAGCCGCCTATGCCGACTTCGAGCAGATAGAAGAAGAGTTGCGCTACGCCCGGTCCTTTTTCCGCCATCATCCATGGGTTGTGGTGGATGTCTCGGGCAAGGCCGTAGAGGAGACCGCCAACGAAGTTCTGGTCAAGCTCAAGTTGAAATAGCCTGCCGCAACAAGCCCACCGGACACCCGGCTCCGCAGCGACCGGCAGAAACGACTCACTCAAACAGACCACGCTGAACGGAAAAAGGAGAAAATCGATGCGCATCCTGGTAGTCGAAGACGAGAAAAAAGTGGCAAGCTTCATCAAGCGGGGACTCGAGGAGGAGAGCTTCTCCGTCGATATGGCCTACGATGGCGAAGAAGGCCTCTCCATGGCCGAAGCCACTCCCTACGACCTCATCCTGATGGATCTGATGCTGCCGAAGATGGACGGCCTGGCGGTCATCAAGGAGCTGCGCAGCAAGGGAAACAAGGCGCCGGTCCTCTGCCTGACGGCCAAGGATACGGTGGAGGACATCGTCTCGGGACTCGATTCCGGCAGCGATGACTACCTGACCAAGCCTTTCGCCTTTGCCGAACTGGTGGCCAGGGTTCGCGCCCTGCTGCGGCGCGGCGTCCAGGACCGCGGCGCCGAAATCCGCTTTGCCGACCTGCGCCTCGACCCCGTGGCGCACAAGGTGTGGCGCAGCAACAAGGAGATCGAGCTGACCGCCAAGGAGTATGCGCTGCTCGAGTATTTCATGCGCAACCCCAACCAGATCCTGACCCGGACCATGATCGCCGAGCACGTCTGGGACTACACTTTCGATTCCTTCACCAACATCATCGACGTCTACGTCAACTACCTGCGCAAAAAGGTCGACCGGGACTACGACAAGAAACTGATTCACACGGTGCGGGGCATTGGCTATGTGATGAAGGAGGAATAGTTTGGCCTTCCGCTCCGTCCGCTTCCAGCTCACCCTCTGGTATGCCCTGACTCTGGCCGCTGTTCTGGCGGCCAGTGGTTTCTTCTGGCACTTCTATCTGGCCAGGGAGATGCGCAACCGCGTCGACGACAAGCTGCGCATCATTGCCACGGAAGTCGCTTCCTTTCACTTCACCACCCATCCTGACCATCTTTTTCCTCACGAAACACACCTCGGCGACAAGCAGTGCGAGGGTCTGGAAGCCTTCGTCCGTCACCGCAACTGGGGTGAATATATTCAGATGCTCAATGAACGGGGGGAAATCTCCTGCGCGACCAGCAACCTGAAGGGTTTCCATCTTCCCCTGACCAAGCTCGCGCTGCAGTATGCCTCCCAGGGAATGCCCTACTTTGAAACGATCCGTACGCTGGGACCCGCCCCCATCCGTGTGCTGACCTACCCGCTCATTCTCGACGGCAGGATCACTGATATCGTCCAAATCGGCCAAGACCTCTCGGCGATGGAAAACGCCCTCGAACGGCTTCGCCTGATGCTGCTTATTTTCAGCCCGCTGGCTGTGGCGCTCCTTTGTTTCGGCGGCTGGTTCCTTACCGGATTTTTTCTCGAGCCGGTAGTTCGCATTACCCGCGCCGCCCGCCGGATCAACGCCGGCAACCTCAGCCAACGTATCCACGTCGAAGATACCAAGGACGAACTGGCCCAACTGGCGGAAACCTTCAACTCGATGCTGGCCCGCCTGGAAGACTCCTTCAACCGGACCAAGCAGTTCACCGCCGACGCCTCCCATGAGTTGCGCACGCCACTGGCGATCCTCAAGGGAGAGACGGAAGTCGCCCTGCGCTGGGGGAAGGACCCCGAGGAGTTGCGGCAGACCCTGGTGTCGAACCTGGAAGAGATCGACCGCATGGGCCGCATTATCGAGGACCTGCTTTTGCTGGCCAAAAGCGAGGCAGGGGAACTGCGACTGGATGTCCGCGAGTTCAGCCTCGGCGACCTGATCCAGGACCTCTACCTGCAGGGTAAAACCCTGGGTGAGCCGAAAAGCATCGACATCTCCCTGCGCCTGCAGATAACCGAGGATGTCCGGCTCAAGGGAGACCAGTTCCAGCTTCACCGGTTGCTGCTCAACCTTGTCAACAACGCCATCAAGTACACGCCTGAGAACGGCCACGTGGAAATCCGGCTCGCCGTCGAGGGAAGCGAGGCGGTGCTGGCGGTGGCCGACAGCGGCATCGGAATCGCCGCCGAGCACCTGCCGCATCTCTTCGAACGCTTCTACCGTGTCGACGAGGCGCGCAACCGCGCCGTAGGCGGTACGGGACTGGGACTGGCCATCGTCAAGTCGATCGCCGAAGCGCACGAAGGGCGGGTCGAGATCGAGTCAACACCCGGCAAAGGGAGCGTTTTCACCGTTCGCCTGCCCCTGGCCGGTCCGACTCCGCAAGGCAAGAAGGGTGCTCGCTGAACCTCTCGACGGCATGAACTGGCGGATG
>DASPGW010000167.1 GCA_035620395.1 Desulfuromonadales bacterium
TGGAATTGGAGAATGGCATTCTCGTACTTCCTCTCGCCGTACCAGCCCTCGCCGATCCAGTACATGGCGTTGACCGACAGCTCGTGCTGCGGGTAACGCTGCAGAAACTCCTGCAGCCGCTGCCGGCCGCCTGCGAAGTCCCCCTTCTTCTGGATCAGCTCCAGTCCGCGCTCGTAGAGGGCCTCGGGCGTTTCCGCCGGGGGCGCCGGCGCCGGTTGGGTCTTGGCCTGCTCCGCCAGCCTGGCCAGCCGGTCCTCCAGCGCCGTCACCTTGAGGGAGAGGTCGTCCCGCACCAGGGAGAGATCACCCCCCAATTGGGCTCGCTCCCGCGTCATGTCCTCAAATCGACCCTGGACCGACTGGAATTCGACCCGCAGGGTGTCGAGCCCCGCCTGCAGATCGGCTTGCTGCCGGGTGAGGAGATCGAGGCGTTCCCTGCCTTGCCGATCATCCTTCATGCTGACTACGTTGCGTTCAAGTTCGGCCAGCCGCCGCTTCATCTCCTGCAGGTCGCTCTCCATACGCAGCTCCCGCTGCGTTGGAATACAACCGGCGACCACTCCCAGCAGGACCAGAACTATTCCCGTTGTCTTCCATCTGTTCAAGACGCGCCTACCTCCCGCAGACCAACCCATTACTTGACAACCTTGAATTCGGCCCGGCGGTTCTGGGCCCAGGCCGTTTCGCCCTTGCCCGGAGCGAGGGGGCGCTCTTCGCCGTAGGAGACGGTCGACAGACGGCCGGCAGCGATGCCGAGGGAAACCAGATAGTTCTGCGCGGCCAGAGCTCGCCGCTCACCGAGGGCGAGGTTGTACTCGTCGGAGCCGCGCTCGTCGCAATGCCCCTCGACGATCACCCTGGCCCCGGGGTTGGCCTTCATCCAGGCGGCATTGCCGGCCAGAACTTCACGCGCCTGGTCGCTGAGGGTGTACTGATCGTAGGCGAAATTGATCCGTTGCAGGCCGGCAACGGCGACCATCTCGGGAGCGACCGGCATCTCCGCTACCGCCTGCTCCTGGAGCCCCGGCACCGGCTGGGGCGGCATTTCGGAAACCATCGGCTGTTCGTATGCCGGCGGCGGCGGCGCAGGAGCGGGAGCGACCACCTCGGGAGCCGGTTTCTTGGCGCAGCCGGCAGCCAGCAGGGCCGCCATGGCAATCGTCACCATCAGTCTCAGGATGTTGTTTTTTTTCATTGTTCCTCTCCTTTTCTGGTCTTCAGGTTGGCGAATCAATGGAATGCTCACAACCCTGTGCGCCAGGGTCAACGTGCCCTCTCCTTGAAACGATAAAATAGGCTAAATTATACAAAGGCCTTCGGGAAAAACAACCCTTTACCAGCGGCCGGACCAGGCCGGGTGGCTGCTGGCCCCCCCGGCGGGCGAGATGCGCCGGCCGCCGGTGCCGTCGGCCCGCATGAGGTAGATCGCCTTGGCGCCCCCCTGGTCGGAGGAGTAGACGAGAAACCGGCCGTCCGGACTCCAGCGGGGGTGTTCCTTGCTCCCCGGGCCGAAGGTCAGGCGCCGCTCGTCGCTGCCGTCGGGCCGGATGGTGTATATATCGAACCGCCCCTCCTCCAGACGGGAGAAGGCAATGCGGTCCCCCTTCGGGCTCCAGGCGGGAGTGGCGTTGTACTTGCCGGCTTCAGTCAGGCGCCGCACCTTGCCCCCGATCACATCCATGATGAAGACGTGGGGATTGCCCTGGCGATCGGAGACGAAGGCGATCGCATCCCCCCGCGGGCTCCAGCTGGCGTCGACGTCGATACCCCAGTCGTTGGTCAATCGCTTGTGCAGCGTGCCGTCGGTGCCGATCAGGTAGATTTCCGAATTGCCGTCCTGGGAGAGGGTGAGCGCGATTTCCCGGCCGTCCGGGCGGTAGCGGCCGGCGATGTTGAGCCCCTTGCGATGGGAGATGCGCGCCTCGCGGCCGGAATTGATCTCCTTGCGGTAGAGGTCGGGAAACCCCGCCCGGTAGGAGGTGAAGATCAGTTCCTTGCCGACGGGCGAAAAATCAGGATTGAGGACGATGGAGCGATGGTCGGTGACGCGGGTCGACTGGTGCCCGTCCACCTCCATCAAGTAGAGCTCCTTGTGGCCGGTCTGGTTGGAGATGTAGGCGATGCGGGAGCTGAAAGGCCCCGCCTCGCCGGTCAGGCTCTTCAGCACTTCGTCGGCGAAGGCATGGGCCATGCGCCGCGCATCGCTCGTCTTGCCGAGATAGCGCCGGCCGGTGAGCAGGCGCCGGCCGGTCGTATCGAAAAGGCGTGCCTCGAGGGTGAGCTGATCACCCTTGAGCGTATAGGCCCCCTTGATTACCGCCTCGGCGCCGAGCAGCCGCCACTGGCCAAAGTCGACCTGGGTGCTGTTGAGGCCGGGCTTTTGGGCATCGGAGAGGAAGGCGGCCGGGTCGATCAGGCGGAAGAGGCCGGAGAGGTCGAGGTCGGACTGCAGCACCGCGGCGACCTCGGCGGCGATTTCCGGACGCACCGCCCCGTCGAGGGGGAGGAAGCGGGTCACCGCCAGCGGGATGGCCTGCTGGCCCGGGGCGGTAATCTCGATCTGGGCCAGGGCGCTCCCCGAGAAGAGGGCCAGGCCGATCAGGGTGAACAGCAAACTGCGGATCATGGCCTTACTCCAGCAGGTCCTTGAGATTGAAGACAATATCCTTCTCCATGCGGCTCCCCGGCGGATTGGGAAGTTTCTTGAGTTGCAGTACGGCCTTGCGGACCGAGTCGTCGAACCGTTCTTCGCCGGACTTTTTGATGAAGTTGTAGTCGAGCAGGTTCCCCTGGGCATCGAAAGCCAGCTTGACCGTCGCCTTCAAATCCCGGCGCGAAACCTGGTACCTGGAGAGGGTCCAGGCCTGCTTCAGGTATTCGTGCAGCCAGGCGTCATAGGAGCTGCCGGCTTCCGTCCCCTTGCCATCCATCATCCCGGCAGGAGCACCGGAGATAGCCGCCTGGCGGGTGTCCTTCGCGGCCATTTCGTCAAGACGCCGCTTCATGTCGTCGATCTGTTGGCGCGCCTGCATCTGGCGAAGCTTTTCCTGGAGAGCTTTTTCATCCGCTGCGGAAGGCTTTTCGCTGGCCTTGACCTGAGCGGCTTCCGGCTTTTTCGGCTTGACGGCAGCGGGCTTTGCGGCTTCCGGCTTCGCCAGCTTGACCGCCTCCGGCTTGGCTTTCGGCTTCGGCGGCGCCGGCGGCGACGCCTTGACCGGCTCGGGCGCGGCCGCCTTCGCCTGAGGCTTCGGCGGCCGGGCATCGGGGCGGCCGGCCTGCGGGTTCATGACCGGCAGGTTGACCAGGTCGACATGGTAGACCGGCCGCAGGTCGCGCTGAAAGCGGGGGAACAGCACGCCCGAAAAGAGCAGGACGGCGGCCAGGTGCACGCCGAGGGAGGCGAGCAGCAGCCGCCCGAAGCGGGGATCGTGATGATAGCCGGCCAGCTGCCGGTCGGTGTGATGGTGACTCATGGGCAGATTCGCGACAGGCCCCGCCAGTGGAAAGCGGGGGCTACTTCTCGGGTTGTTCGGCGACCATGCCGAGCTTCTGCACGCCCGCCTCGCGGATGGCGGCCATCACCTTGACCACCTCGCCGTAAGCGACGGCCCGGTCGGCCTCGAGGAAGACCTCCTTCTCCTGCCGTCCCTCGAGGATCTGGCGCAGCACCGGCGTCAGCTTGGCCGGCGAATCGATGCGGGAGCGGCCGATGGCAATGCTGCCGTTCTTGTGCACGGTGACGATCAGCGGCTCCTTGGCGGCGGCGAGGTTGGGGGCGTTCTCCACCTCGGGCAGGTTGACGTCGAGCCCCTTCTCCATCATCGGCGCGGTCACCATGAAGATGATGAGCAGAACCAGCATCACGTCGACGAAGGGGGTGACGTTGATCTGGGAGAGGGTGCTGCGCCCCCGGGTTTCCCGCTGACCGACCTCCACTACCCCCTCCGCCCCATGCGCTCGACGATGTTGAGAAACTCCTGGCAGAAGTTGTCCATCTCGCCGGTCAGCACGTTGACCTTGTTGACGAAGTGGTTGTAGGCGACCACCGCCGGGATCGCCGCCACCAGGCCGATGGCGGTGGCGACCAGGGCCTCGGAGATCCCCGGGGCGACGACGGCCAGCGAGGCGCTGCCGGTCTTGCCGATGCCGTGGAAGGAGTCCATGATTCCCCAGACGGTGCCGAAGAGGCCGATGAAGGGAGCGGTGGAGCCGGTGGTGGCGAGGAAGGTGAGGTATTTCTCCAGGCGGTGCATCTCCAAAGTGGTGGCCCGGCGCAGGGCGCGGCCGACGTTGCCGCTGCCGCCGAGGTCGGCGCTCAGGGCGTGGGCGTGCTCCTCATCCCCCTCGCGCTTGCGCTGTCCCTTGACCAGTTCCTGATAGCCCTCGCGGAAGAGGACGGTCAGCGGCGAGTGGGCGTAGTCCTTGAGCCCCAGGCTGATGGTGTCGAAGCGCTTCTTGGCCCAGAAGAAGTCGAGGAAACGCCCGGAATCGCGGGTCGCTCGGTGGATGACGAGGAACTTGTAGAAGATGATGGCCCAGGAGACCACCGAAAAGTAGACGAGAACCGCCAGCACCAGTTTGACCACCGGCCCGGCATTGAGAACGAGTTCCAAGAGACTGCCTCCCTGCGTGGGATTTGGGGTGAACGCTGCCGATTATCGGCCAACCCCGCCTGGCAAGTCAACCGGAATCGGAAAAAGCCTTTTTTTGTCGCTGACTTGCAGTGAAATGACCAGGTCAGTCGGGGGTCACCGCCCGAGCATGCGCCCGGCGGTAGAAATCGACCTGCCCCAGCTTGTCGGGACGCGCACCGGAGGCCAGGGCGTCGACCTCCAGCAGGTCGAGCAGCATGGAAAAGCGGCGGTCCTCGATGAAGCGCCACTTATTGCGGGTCAGGCCGTATTCGTCCCGCACCTGCCAGGAGAGGGCGAACATGTGGTGACGCACCAGCCAGACCACGTCGGCGGCCGTCCGCTCTTCCATCCCCAGGCGGGAGAGTATCGTGGCGGCCAGCTCGGCCCCCTTGCGATCATGGTCATAGGCGCGCAGTCGGCCACGAATCTCCCGGGTGGTCAGCGCCTTGCCGACGTCGTGCAGCAGGGCCGCCCAGGCCAGGCGCCGATCGGGTGCGGGGGGAAGATGCCGGAGCGCCAGCAGGGTGTGGGTCAGGGCATCCCCCTCGGGGTGGTATTCGGGGGGCTGGGGGACCTCCGCCAGGGCGAAGACTTCGGGGAGGATTTCTCGCAGGCGGAGGTCGCTTTCGAAGCGCGCCACGCGCGCCAGCGGGTCGGGAAGAAAAAAAACGCTTTCCACGTATTCGAGGTCGGTCATGCTCGCTCCGTCGCCAGTGGTAACACCTTTATAACGCGGCTGGCCGCTTCGTACAAGGCAAGGTTGTCAAACCCCCTGAAACAGCTATCCTTTCAGAGAACCCTCCGCAAGGAGCCCGCCCATGCTCGACCTCGCCGCCATCTCTGCCGCCGCCGACACCATCCGCGGCCGTGCCCGCCGCACTGAGCTGATCCATTCCCACTATTTCTCCCAGCGGGTGGGCGTGCCCCTCTACTTCAAGTGCGAGAACCTGCAGCGCACCGGCTCGTTCAAGATTCGCGGCGCCTACAACTTCCTCCACCACCAGAACGAGGAAGCCCGGCGACGCGGCGTCATCACCGCCTCGGCCGGCAACCACGCCCAGGGGGTGGCCCTCGCCGCCGCCGAGTTCGGCATCTCCGCCCTGGTCGTGATGCCGGAAAACACCCCGCTGGCCAAGGTTCTGGCGACCCGGGAATACGGGGCGGAGGTGGTGCTGCACGGCACCTCCTTCGACGACGCCGCCAGGCATGCCAGGCAGCTGGAGAAGGAACGTGGGATGCTCTTCGTGCCGGCCTTCGATCACCCGCTGGTCATGGCCGGCCAGGGGACGGTGGGGCTGGAAATCATGGAAGACCTCCCCGATGTCGAAACCCTGCTCGTCCCCATCGGCGGCGGCGGCCTGATCGCCGGCATCGCCACCGCCGCCAAGACGCTCAACCCCGCCATCCGGATCATCGGCGTCGAGGCCGCCGGCGCTCCCACCGCACTTCTCTCCCGCCGCAAGGGGGAAATCGTCACCCTCGCCGCCGCCCATTCCCTGGCCGACGGCATCGTCGTCAAGCGCCTCGGCGAGCAGACCTTTCCGATCATCGAGGCGCTGGTCGACGACATCGTCACCGTCGAGGAGGAGGAGATCGCCCAGGCGATCGTCAGCCTGCTGGAAAAGGCGAAGCTGGTGGCCGAGGGGGCCGGAGCGGTCACCCTGGCCGCCCTGCTCTACGGCCGCCGGCGGCTGCATCGCGGCAAGACGGTCTGCATCCTCTCCGGCGGCAACATCGACGTGCAGACGGTCGCCCGGGTGGTGGAACGGGGGATGATGGCCGAGGGGAGGTATCTCAAAATCCGCGTCGAACTGCTCGACGCGCCCGGTTCGCTGGCCGCGCTGGCGGCCCTGCTGGGGCAGGAGGGGGCCAACATTTTTCACGTCAGTCACGACCGGCGCACGGCCGGTCTTCCCCTGGGCCGGGCCGAGGTGCACCTGGAGCTGGAAACCCGCGGCCCGCAGCACATTTGCCACATTCTCGAGCGGCTGGAGCAGGAGGGCTACGGTGCAGAAATGCTGCGCTGAAGCAGCGCGGCCTCGCCTGACCCTGATCGGCACCGTGCACCGGGACCCCCGGGGGGCCGAGCGGCTGCAGTCGCAGCTGCGCTCCCTGCACCCCGATCTCATCACGCTGGAGATGAGCGAGAAAGCCCTCGCCTACCGACAGGGAGACGCCCGCCGGCAGTTGCTGCGCCTCGACCGCCTTTTGGTTCGCCTGGCCAGGGAACTGCCGATCGAACCGGTGAAGCTCCAGGCGCATCCTGCCGTCGCCGACATCCGGACGCTGCTGGCTCTTCCCTTCGAATACCAGGCGGCAGCTGCCTATGCTGCCGGCGGGGCGGTGCCGCTGCACCTGATCGACCGCTCCGACATCTCGGCGGCGAAGCTGCAAAGTGTCGAGAGGGAACTGATCACTTACCGCAATCTGAAGATACTGGTAACGCTTCCGGCCGGTGCCGAGAAATCGGACTTCGAGGGGTACGG
>DASPGW010000168.1 GCA_035620395.1 Desulfuromonadales bacterium
CATTCGCGCCCCGAGGTCCCCTTCCCCCTGAGGGAGAAGCCGGAGGCCGGGAAAGGCACGGCGGAAGTAGTCGGCCTCGCCATCAAAAAAAGGACCAGATCGAATCCGGCCCCGCCCATCGCCGCCACCGTCTCCTCCAGGCAGCTCCGGTAGAGGGCGGCCGCCTCCGCGGCAGAGAGGGGCGGGCAGAGGCGGGTCTTCACCCGGCCGGCAACCGGCTCCTTGGCAAATATCCCCAGAACCACTTTCGTCCCCTCCACCCAGGGCGCCAAGTTGTCGATCGGCCGTGGGTTGTCCACCGTTTCCACAGACTTGTCCACAGGCGCTAGGGGCGCCTCCACTCCACCAGGGCGTAGGCGGAGTGGTTGTGGATCGACTCGAAGTTCTCGGACTCCACCCGCAACCAGACGATCTCCTCAACGGCGGCAAGTTTCTCGGTGACCGCCCGCACCATGTCCTCGACGAACATCGGATGATCGTAGGCCTGTTCGGTGACCGCCTTCTCGTCCTCCCGCTTGAGCAGCGAGTAGACCGGAGCGCTGGCGCACCCCTCCACCCACTCGATCAGATCCTCGAGCCAGATGTGGCCGTTGTAACGAATCTGCACGTTGATGGCGCTGCGCTGGTTGTGGGCACCGCGCTGGCTGATCTCCTTCGAGCAGGGACAGAGAGAGGTGACCGGAACGGTGACGCCGAGGACGAAGTCGGCCGACTCCCCGAGGGTGCCGCACATCCGGCACTGGTACTCCATCAGCCCACGGGCCCTCGAAACAGGGGCCTGCTTCTCGATGAAATAGGGGAACTCCAGTTCCACGTGGGCGCGGGAGGCCTCCAGACGCTCCTTCATCTCCTGGAGGATGGTATCGAGACTCTCGATGCTGATCTCCCCGTGATACTGGTTGAGGATCTCGATGAAGCGGCTCATGTGCGTCCCCTTGAAATGGTGCGGGAGGTCGACGTACATGTTGATGCGGGCCACCGTGTGCTGCCGCACCTTGCTCTTGTCCAGCACCACGATCGGGTAGCGGATATCCTTCACCCCCACCTTGTCGATGGCGATGTTGCGGGTATCCGGCGATTTCTGCAGGTCGGGCATGCCGGCCATGATCAACCCTCCTTCCCGACGTAAGGCACCGGGTCCGGCAGGCCGGCTTCGGCAAACCCCTTGAGCCGCAGGCGGCAGGAGTCGCATTCGCCGCAGGCCAGCCCCGCGGGCGTCGGGTCATAGCAGGAATGGGTCAGGGCGTAGTCGACCCCCAGCGCCACCCCCCGGCGGATGGTCTCCGCCTTGGTGAGGTGGATCAGGGGAGTGTGGATGCGGTAGCGCCCCTGCCCTTCCACCGCCGCCTTGGTGGCGAGGTTGGCCATCGTCTCGAAGGCGGCGATATATTCGGGGCGGCAGTCGGGATACCCCGAGTAGTCGAGGGCGTTGACGCCGATGAAGATGTCGAAGGCGCCGAGCACTTCGGCCCAGCCGAGGGCAAAGGCGAGGAAGATGGTATTGCGGGCCGGCACGTAGGTGACCGGGATGTCGCTCCCCACCCCCTCCTTGGGCACGGCGATGTCGGCGGTCAGGGCGCTGCCGCCGATTCTGCGCAGATCGAAATCGACCACCAGGTGTTCTTCGACCCCGACCTGCGCAGCATATTCCTTCGCCCTGGCCAGTTCGACCGCATGCCGCTGGCCATAGGCGACGCTCATGGCGCAGGGGGCGAACCCCTCGGCGCGGGCGATCGCCAGGCAGGTGGTGGAGTCGAGTCCGCCGCTGTAGAGAACCACTGCTTTTTTCATTGTCATTTCCCTCAAATCAGAAGCTCTGCAAAGGCATTTACCACAGAAAACACGGAGAAATAAAGAGAGAACCGGCGAAAAGCTTTTTTCTCTCCGCCTTCTCCGCCCCGCCCCTGTGTTCTCTGGCGAGCGCAGGGAGCGGGTGGTGACGATTTTGCCTCTGGCAAAGCCTTCAATAGACCTCGTAGAATTCCCCGGTTCCCAGCCGATGCACCTTCATCAGGTTGGTGGTGCCGGGCGCTGAGACCGGACTGCCCATGGTGATGACCACCACGTCGCCCTTCTTCAGGTCGGTGGCCGCCAGGACTGCTTCCTCCACCGAGCGGATCTGGGCTTCGGTGTCCCCTTCGATATCGACCCGCAGGGAGCGGACGCCGGCGTACAGCGCCAGTCGCCGGCGCACTCCCTGCGACGGCGTGACGGCGTAGATCGGCAGGGCCGGTCGGTATTTGGCGACCATGGCCGCCGTGCCGCCGGTCTGGGTGAAGGCGAGGATGGCGGCCGCCCCGACGTTTTCCGCCACCCGGCAGGCCGCCTGGCTGATCGCCTCGGAGAGCCGGCGGTAGCCGAGCACCTCGGGGATGGGATGAAAGACCTTTTCCTTGAGAGCCGGATCCCCTTCCACGTCCCGGGCCACCCGGACCATGAGCGAGACCGCTTCGACCGGATATTTCCCCGAGGCGGTCTCGGCCGACAGCATGACGGCGTCGGTGCCGTCGAGAATGGCGTTGGCCACATCGGAGGTCTCGGCGCGGGTGGGCCGGGGATGCTCGATCATGCTCTCCAGCATCTGCGTTGCGGTGATGACCGGCTTGCCCGCCTCATTGCACTTGCGGATGATCCGTTTCTGGATCAGGGGGACCTTCTCCGGACTCATCTCCACGCCGAGGTCGCCACGCGCCACCATGATGCCGTCGGCTGCCTCGAGGATGGCGTCGAAATCGTCCACCGCCTGCGGCTTTTCGATCTTGGCGATGACCTGCAGGTCGCCCTTCTGTTGAAGAATGAGGTCCTTGAGTTCGAGAACGTCGGCGACGCTGCGAACAAAGGAGAGGGCGACCCAGTCGACTCCCTCGCGCAGACAGAAGGCGAGGTCCGCGCGGTCCTTTTCGGTCAGGGCCGGTGCGCTGACGGCCGTCCCCGGCAGATTGATCCCCTTGCGATCCTTGAGCACGCCACCGACCAGGACCCGGCAGCGGACCTCCTCCCCGGCAACTTCCAGCACTTCCAGTTCCATCAATCCGTCGTCCAGCAGGATCCGGTCGCCGCCGCGAACATCGCGGGGGAGTTCCCGGAATGTCGTCGGGATGAGCCGGTCGGCACCCCGCACCTCCCGGGTGGTAATCGTAACATCTTCCCCCGTCACGAGCTCCAGCGCCCCGCCTTCCATCAGGCCGGTGCGGATTTTA
>DASPGW010000169.1 GCA_035620395.1 Desulfuromonadales bacterium
TGATGGAGAGCATGTGGACTTCGTCGATGATGAATATCTTGTAGCGGCAGCGGGAAGGAAGATAACGGATATTTTCGCGCAGCTCGCGCACGTCATCGACACCGGTATTGGAGGCACCGTCGATTTCAAAAACGTCTCCTCCCTGGCCGGCGGTGATTTCCAGACAGGAGGGGCATTCGTTGCAAGGGGTCGGGGAAGGCCCACGGTCACAATTGAGGGCCTTGGCCAGGATACGGGCGGCGGAAGTTTTGCCCACCCCCCGGGCACCGGTAAAGAGAAAGGCGTGATGGACCCGCCCCGTTCGGATGGCATTCCCCAGGGTCTGGCTGACATGTTCCTGGCCAACCAGGTCCTCGAAGCTCTGGGGGCGCCATTTGCGGGCCAGTACCATATACGACATGGGGCGCAAGGGTCTCCGTAGCGATAAAGTGGGAGTGGCGCAGCAGGGAGAAACCGGAATGGATTGCCGGCACAAGTGACAGCCAGGCGCCCCCGCGGCACACGACTGGGGCCGCTGCCGCTGCTCCCTTCCGGGCCTGACGGGGTTCGCGGCCGTCCGTTGCGCGGGACCCGGCTGTCACTTCTGTCGGCAATAGGCGCCGGTCTTTTCGGGGAAAATGAAACTGGCGGAGAGGGAGGGATTCGAACCCTCGGTACCTTGCGGTACACACGATTTCCAATCGTGCACCTTCGGCCTCTCGGTCACCTCTCCGCAGGGTGTGCAGGATACAACAAGGGGGTAGAGCTGTAAAGGATTTTCTGGCCGGAAACGACCGGAACGGAGACGCTTTTACCGGATTTGTCGTGACTTGTCAACAGGGCATGGGCAGACAGCTTGTGCGATGGGCCTAGCGCCGTCGTTTGGATTCGAAAAGAGGCCAGCCGGTCACGGCTGGCCTCTTTTCACTTCTGGCGGAGGGGGTGGGATTCGAACCCACGGTACCTTGCGGTACAACAGATTTCGAGTCTGTCACCTTCGACCTCTCGGACACCCCTCCGCATGAAGCGGAACCTGCTCCGTGTCTCCCGCATCCGGGAAAGCGGTTAATTTTGAGCTTTTTTCCGGGCACGCAGCGACTGGAAGAAACCGCTCAGCAGTTCGGAGCACTCATTGGCGAGCACCCCTTCCGTGACCTCGACCCGGTGATTGAACCGCTCGTCACGGGAGAAGTCGTAGATGGAGCCGACCGCCCCGGCCCGCGGGTCGCGACAGGCGAAAACCAGGCGCGGAATCCGGGCCAGGATGATCGCCCCCATGCACATGACGCAGGGCTCGAGAGTCACGTAGAGCGTACATTCGAGCAACCGCCAGGAGTCGAGCGTCGCAGCAGCCTGCCGGATGGCAATCATTTCGGCATGGGTGGTCGGATCGTTGCTCGCTTCCCGCAGATTGTAACCGCGGCCGACAACCTCGCCCCCCCGGACGACAACGGCCCCGACAGGAACCTCACCCAGCCGTGCTGCGGTTTCGGCTTCCACCAGGGCCTGCTGCATGAAGCCCCTGTCCTGAATATCGGCAAGACTCACGGGGTTGGCTTTTTAAAGTGGCGCGCCACGAGAGATTCGAACTCCCGGCCTTCTGATCCGTAGTCAGACGCTCTATCCAGCTGAGCTAGTGGCGCGCATCGGAATTTGAATTTATCGCCGAATTCGTCCCGCTTGTCAATCTTTTTTTGCTATGGCCGGGACAAAATCAACGAGAGTGAAGCTGTATCGGGGGTGCTGAAAGGCATGAGTTCCTGGATAGAGACTGAACAGCCACCCCTTGAAAACTTCTGCTTTCCCTTCGCTGATGACGATTTGCGCGGCCGGATTTCTGGTTTCATTGGAGGCGGAGGTCATGGTGGTACCATCCATGATGAACGCCGGCAGAAAATTTCTCACCTTCAGAACCAGTCCGCTGTCGGGCAGAGCGAGCTCGGAGCCGATTTCGATGGTGTACACTTGTTCCTTGTTGTGGTCCTTGTCCAGCACGGCAATCTTGACTGCCGCCCACTTTCCCTGAACCTCGCCGGGAACAACCACCCGCGCCTCAGACTTCCGGGCAGGCGGCACGGCCGCCGGCGCGACCTCCTTGCTCGGCTTTTCCTCCTGTTTGCCGCAACCGACGACTGCAGTCAACGCGGCAACCAGCAAAAGGAGAGCAAACCGTGTCGGTCCGGGCATTCAGTACCTCGCATATTCCTGCCGAATGCGGTTGCGCACGGCAGCTTAAAAATGGCGGAGAGGGAGGGATTCGAACCCTCGGTACGGGTTTACCCCGTACACTCGCTTAGCAGGCGAGCGCCTTCAGCCGACTCGGCCACCTCTCCATTTATTTGCCGTTTATTCTGTTTTATCTTCTGCGTCCGGCCTCCCAGCCGAATCCTTTGATTGCGAGGACTGGCGGAGGAGGTAGGATTCGAACCCACGGTGCTTTCGCACAACGGTTTTCAAGACCGCCGCCTTAAGCCACTCGGCCACTCCTCCGTGAATGTCTCGTCAACCGCCGATGCGCTCCATCCCCCCCATGTAGGGGCGAAGCGCTTCCGGAATGAGCACCGAGCCGTCGGCCTGCTGGTAGTTTTCCAGTATGGCCACCAGCGTCCGGCCGACCGCCAGCCCGGAACCGTTCAAGGTGTGCACAAGCTCAGGTCGCCCTCCCTCTTCACGACGGAAGCGAATGGCGGCCCGGCGCGCCTGAAAATCCCGGAAATTGGAGCAGGAGGAGATTTCCCGGTACGCTGCCTGGCCCGGCAGCCAAGCCTCGATGTCGAATGTCCGGGCGGCGGAGAAGCCGAGATCGCCAGTGCAGAGATCTACGACCCGGTACGGCAACTCCAGTCGACGCAGGACCTCTTCGGCGTTGTCCAGCAGCTTCTCCAGTTCCGCGTCCGATTCCTCCGGCCGCACGAACTTGACCAACTCGACCTTGTTGAACTGGTGCTGGCGGATCAACCCCCGGGTATCCTTGCCATAGGAGCCCGCTTCCTTGCGAAAGCAGGGCGTATAGGCGGCATAACAGACCGGCAGGTCGGCTCCAGCCAGAATCTCATCCCGGTGAATGTTGGTCACCGGCACCTCGGCGGTGGGAATGAGAAAGTAATCCGGCCCCTCGACATGGAAAAGATCGTCTTCAAACTTGGGGAGCTGTCCGGTCCCCGTCATGGACTCCCTGTTTACCATAAAGGGCGGCAGAATTTCAATATATTTGTGCCCCAGGGTATGCAGGTCGAGCATGAAGTTGATCAGCGCCCGCTCGAGGCGCGCCCCTGCTCCCCGATAGAGGGCGAAACGGGCACCGGTCAGCTTGCCGGCCCGCTCGAAATCGAGAATGCCGAGCTGTTCGCCGATGTCCCAGTGCGGCTTCGCCGGGAAATCGAACTCCCGTGGCACCCCCCAGCGGCGGACCTCGCGGTTGTCAGCCTCGCTGGAGCCGACCGGGGAGGACTCGTGGGGGATGTTGGGGACCATGAGCAGAAGGTTCTGCAACTCCTCTTCGACCGACTTGAGTTCATCGTCCAGACTCTTGATCCGTCCCGAAACCTCCTTCATGCGGGCGATCTCACCCTGCACCCCGCTTTTGTCCTTCGTCTGGCCGATCACGACCGACACCCGGTTCTTCTCCGCCTTGAGCGCCTCCGTCTCGCCGAGCAGATCGCGACGTCGGCGGTCGAGTTCACGGAAAGCGGAAAGATTCACCGCCTCGCCACGGGTGGCCAGGCGCCGTTCCGCTTCGTCCAGGTTATCCCGAAGGTATTTGAGGTCAAGCATCGGTTCGCTCCGCTCCCCGGCAAAAGGTGAGTGGTGAGAGAAATTCATCAGATCATCGCAAAGGTGGATTTATTACCACTTCTGCACCCGTCCGTCAAGGTTCACGTTCCCCGGCGGCCATCCCTATTCCTCACTTTCTTTGCGCCCCTTCACCCACCAGTCGCTGTCGTCGTCAAACCACCACCGCGTCGAGTCGGTACTCCAGATCGTCTCCGCCAGGTGTTGCGCAATTTCGGTCTTCAGTCGGCGCACGGCGAAGGGGTACCACTCATCGGCATAACGGTTCCCCAGGTCCTTGTACTCCTTGAGGGCCAGGATCATCTCCAGTTGATCGGCATCGTGGGCGAGCAGCGACTCCCGGCTCTGCCGTTCGGAAAACTCGGCAATGACGCCGCTGTACTCCTCGCCGAAGGGAAGGGTGCGGGCCAGATCGGCCACCGCCTTCGCCTCGTCGACCTTGACGTACTTCTTGTTGACGTAGTTGAGATCGCCGGTGCGCGCCTCGGGGATGTCGTGGAACAGGCAGAGCTGAAGTACCCGGCCGACATCTGCCGACCCGTCCATCCGTGCCAGGGTATAGCCGATGATCGCGGTGCGGAAGGAATGTTCTGCCACCGATTCGGTCCCGGAACCAAGAAACTGGAAGCCGGTGCGAGGCGTTCGCTTGAGCATGCCGACTTCGAAGAAAAAATTCGCCAGATTCTTCATCCTCTATCCTTTCCCCCTGCAGGCGTTTTAAATTTCGTCACTGCCACAGGCCAATGTAACGCAAAGCCCCCGGGAAGCAAAGCCCGCAGAAAGAAAAAAAGCGAAGGGTTTTGCGTTGGAGGGGAATCAGCCGATACGGATCAGGAAGACGCCGGAAAGAATCAGCAGGGCAGCGGTGCAACGGATGCGGCCGCAGGTCTCGCCAAGGAAGAAGGTACCGATCAGCACGCCGATCAGCAGACTGACCTGGCGTACAGGCACCGCGTAGCTCATCGGCGCCAGCTTGAGGCCGTAGCGGAAGGAGAGGAAGGAAGCCATCATCACCGGTCCCGAAAGCAGGACCAGGGTCCGGCTCTGCCGCCATTCCAGCAGAATTCGGCCGCGGTAACAGGGACGCAGCAAATTGGCGCTCATCAGCAGAAGCATCCCCATCACCAGCAGGTAGGTGAAATACAGCGGAGAATAGGCCATGACGCCGGTCTTGTCGATCACCGCCCCGACCGAATAAATGAATCCGGCGGCCAGAGCGGCCTGCACCGAGGGGTCGATGAGACTGCGGAAGGGACGCAGCGCCTCGTCGAAGGTCAGACGGCGCAACTGCACGCAGTAGGCGCCGATCAGGATGAGCAGGATGCCGCCGACGCCGTGCAGCGAGAGACGCTCGCCGAGCAGCCAGACCCCCCACAGGGGAACGTAGAGCATCGCCGTCTGCGCCAGCGGGTAGGTGATCGAGAGGTCGCCCTTTTGATAGGCGCGGCCGGTGAAGAGGTGGTAGCCGACAAAGCAGACGGCCCCCGCCGCGGCGAGCGCCAGCAGGTATGCCGACGGCGGCGGAAAGGGTCCGGGGAGCCACGGCAGCAGCAGGTTGAACATCCCTGCCGAGAGGAGAAACATCCACCAGATGAAGACGGTCTTGTCCCGGCTGCGCTTGACCAGCAGGTTCCAGAGCGCGTGCATCAGGGCGGAGAAGACGATCAACAGGAAGGCGAAGTTGTTCATCGGCTCATTCTAGCGGAAGCAACTAAAATATGCGAAGATATTTTTAGCTATACTAAAATTCATGTCCGTCTCGCTGTCAACTCCGACGTTGACAGCCGGCGTCAGATTGCTATGCTCAATCTGCATTCAACAGGTTGCAACTGCCATTACACAAGGATGAGTATGAGCGATACCCGCATTGAAAAGGATTCGATGGGCGAGATGACCGTTCCCGCCGACGCCCTCTACGGCGCCCAGACCGCCCGGGCGCTGGCCAATTTCCCCATCTCCGGGTTGCGCTTCCCGCGGGCATTTCTCCGCGCGCTGGGGATGATCAAGGAGCGTGCCGCCCGGGTCAACCTCGAACTGGGCCTGCTCGACCGGGAACGGGCGATGGCGATCATGGAAGCCGCCGAGGAAGTGGTGCAGGGGGAACTGGACGATCACTTCGTACTCGATATCTTTCAGACCGGCTCCGGCACCAGCACCAACATGAACGTCAACGAGGTGATCGCCAACCGAGCCTGCCAGCTTCTCGGCGAGGGCATCGGCAGCCGTTCCATTCATCCCAACGACCACGTCAACCTCGGCCAGTCGAGCAACGACGTCATACCCACCGCCCTCCACCTGGCCGCCGCGGTGGAGATCCGCCAGACCCTCATCCCGGCTCTCTTCGCCCTGCAGGAGGCTCTCGGCGAGAAGGCGGAGGCCTTCGACGACATCGTCACCATCGGCCGCACCCATCTGCAGGATGCCGTGCCGGTGCGTCTCGGCCAGATATTCTCCGGCTACGCCCGCCAGGTGGCGCTGTCCATTCGTCGCCTGGAGGCGGCGGTCGAAGGACTGCTCGAGCTGCCGCTGGGCGGGACCGCCGTCGGTACCGGCCTCAACGCCCACCCCGAGTTCACCCGCCAGGTCATCACCGGGCTCGCCGGGGTGACCGGTCTCCCCTTCCGCGAGGCGGTCAACCACTTCGAGGCGCAGGCGGCCAAGGATGCGGCGGTAGCGGCCAGCGGCGCCCTCAAGGGTTCTGCCGTCGCTCTCTTCAAGATCGCCAACGACATCCGTTTCCTCGGCAGCGGCCCCCGCTGCGGCCTGGGCGAACTGATCCTGCCGGCGGTGCAGCCGGGCAGCTCGATCATGCCCGGCAAGGTCAACCCGGTGATGGCCGAAAGCCTGCTCCAGGTCTGTGCCCAGGTGGTCGGCAACGACGCCGCCGTCACCCTCGGCGGGCTCTCGGGCAACTTCGAGCTCAACGTCATGATGCCGTTGATCACCCATAACCTGCTCCAGTCGGTCTCCCTGCTGGCCAATGCCGCCGGGCAGTTCACCGAACGCTGCGTCAAGGGGCTGCAGGCCGACCGCCAGCGCTGCGAGTCGCTCATCGAAAAGAGCCTGGCCATGTGCACCGCGCTCGCTCCGGTGATCGGTTACGACCGGGCGGCGCAGATTGCCAAGAAGGCCTACGAGTCGGGAAAGACGGTGCGGGAGGTGGCCAGGGAGGAGCAGGTGCTGCCCGATGCGGAGTTGGAAAGACTCCTCGACCCACGTCCCATGACCGAACCGGGGGTGCCCGGGAAGACCCGATAGGCGGGGATATCCAATGGACAGACAAAAGGGAAGGCAAAGCGCCTTCCCTTTTCCTTGAAACGAAACAACCTGCGGGTAGCGGGATTCAGCTCTCAGCCGATCTGCTCGCCCAGGTAGACCTGAATGCCCATCTGCTTGATCTGATCCTGCTGCGCTTCGATCCAGTCGATGTGCGCTTCTTCGTCCTTGAGAATCGAATCGAGCAGCTCCTTGGTCCCGTTGTCGCCGGCTTCTACCGCGATCCGGATCGATTCGTTATACTTCTGGATGGCGTCGCTCTCGGCCGCCCAGTCGTTCTTGTGGATCTTCTCCACGTTGTCGCCGATGGCAAGCTTGCCCAGCTTGTTGACGATGGGTTTGCCTTCGAGAAACAGAATCCGCTCGATCAGCTTTTCGGCGTGTCGCATCTCCATAATCGACCGCTTCTTGATCTCTGCTTTCAGCGACTCGTAACGCCAGTTCTCGCACATCTCGGCGTGGAGAAAATACTGGTTAATGGCGGCCAGCTCCTCGGCAAGGCGGGCGTTCAGCTGCTCGATAACCTTCTCATTCCCTTTCATCCGTTCCTCCTTCGTCGGTTCATTGGATATCCGTCGCCGCCTCATCGGCGGCCGGTTCGGCTTATACCAATTACCAGACTTTTCCGGATGGTCAACCGGCCGAGGGCGGGAAAGCAGTGTTTTCCGCCAAAAAGAAAATTGTCCAATGCCAGGCAATTCATGCGGCCCTGCTGCAGGCTACTCCGGCAGCGACACCCCTGGCGCCGCCTTCGGCATCGACCGCCCCCAGCGGTCGCCGAACTGGACCAGCAGCAGTCCGGAGAGGATTGCGGCCGTCCCCCAGACGACCGCCGTGGCCAACGGTTCCCCGTTGAAGAGATGGCCGAGGAGCAGGGCGGAAACCGGCGTCACCAGGGTGATCAGGGCGACCTTGGTCGCCTCCAGCCGCTGCAGCACGTAGAAGTAGAGGACGAAGCCGACCACCGAGCCGCCCACCCCCAGGTAGAGAATCGCCCAGGCCGCCCTCGGCGGCACCTGCGCCGGCCACTGCGCCCCGACCAGCAGCCAGGTCGCGGCGATCAGTGCCGTCGCCACTTGCAGGCCGCCGGCGGTCACCGCCAGCGCCGACAGCCCGGTGTCGAGCCGCTTGAGCCAGACGGCGCTGCCCGACTGGATGGCCGAAGCGAGGACGATGGCTGCGATCCCCCAGAGGGCCTGCGGCCCGAGGCTCGCGCCCCGGCCGAAGATGGTCGCCAGGCCGATCAGACCCAGAGCCATACCCGCCAGCCGGGGCGGGGTCAGCCCCCGCTCGCGCAGGACGAAGGTCGCCAGTGCCCCGGTGATGACCGGCGTGAGCCCGAAGATCACGGCGATCCATCCGGAGGGGATGAAGCGGGCGCCCCAGTAGACGCAGCTCATCCCGCCCCATATCCCCAGCCCGCTCGCCAGATAGATGTGCAACGCTCTGCGGTGGCGGGGCAGCGGCACGCGCAACAGCAGCGCCAGCGCCAGACAGAGGACGGCGCCGATGGCCATCCGGCCGAGCAGGCCGAAGAGGAAGTGGCTCCCCTCCCCGCTCCACTTGATGGCGAGCGGGGTGGTGGTCCAAATGAGGATGACGCCGAGGTAGGCTGCCGGCACCAGCCGGTCGGTTCTGGTCTCCATCGTTTATCTCCCCCTCCTCCTGGCGGGAGGGCCGGGTCCAACATGGCGATTTATCGGTGATATAATAGGCACAAGACAGCAGTGCACCCCAACGTTCAAGGGAAGGAAGAAGCTGTCGGCTCCTTCCGGAAAGGAGACAGTCATGCTGGCCAAGGAACTGAAGCGTTTTCTCGATAACCGCAAGGTCGAATATGCCTCCATCAGCCACTCCCCGACCTACACCGCCCAGGAGATCGCCGCTGCCGCCCACATCCCGGGGAAAAACCTGGCCAAGACC
>DASPGW010000170.1 GCA_035620395.1 Desulfuromonadales bacterium
TTCACGGCGGGTTGCTCGGTGTTGTGGTCGCCGCCATCGTCTTCTGCCACCGTCGAAGACTGCCGATGCTGCTGACCGGCGATATTCTGGTGACGGCAGCCACCATAGGCCTGGGGCTCGGACGGGTCGGCAATTTCATCAACGGCGAGCTGTGGGGCCGGGTCACCGATGTACCCTGGGGAATGGTCTTTCCCGGCGCCGGTCCGCTGCCGCGCCATCCGAGCCAGCTCTACGAGGCTCTGCTCGAAGGGGTGGTCCTGTTCGCCGTGCTCTGGCTTCTGCACCGGCGGCGGTCTGCCCCCGGGATTCCTTTCTTTACCTTTTTTCTGTTATACGGGGCGTTCCGTTTTACCGTCGAATTCTTCCGCCAGCCCGATGCCCATCTTGGTTTTCTCTGGGGTGGTGCGACCATGGGGCAGGTCCTTTCCCTGCCGATGATTATGATCGGCCTGGGGGGACTGTTTTACTGCCTCCGGCAAGGAAAGCCATCGTGAACGGAATTCGCGGTATCATCTACGATTGCGACGGTGTCCTCTTCGAAAGCCGGGCCGCCAATCTGGCTTATTACAATGCCGTCCTGCAGCAGATGGGGGCGCCTTCCGTCGCGGCGGATGACAGCGTCAGGACCCACCTCTGCCATACGGCCGCCAGCCCCGAGGTCTTTGCTGTCCTGCTCGGGCCGGAGAGGGTCGAGCAGGCTATGGCCTGTGCCGCCGCCCTCGATTATCGCCAGTTTATTCCGTTCATGACACCGGAACCTGACATGGTCGAAACGCTGGCGGCACTTTCGGCACAGATGCCGCTGGCCGTAGCCACCAACCGCGGGACGAGCATGCCCGAAATCCTGCGTCATTTCGGCTTGAGCCAGTATTTTCGAACGGTGGTGACCAGCCGGGACGTAGCTCGCCCCAAGCCGCATCCCGATATGCTTGAACTGGCGGCGCGCCGCCTCGGCCTGCAGAACAACGAACTGCTCTTCGTCGGTGATTCCGAACTGGACAGCACCGCAGCGGCGCGTGCCGGTATCCGATTTGCGGCTTACAAAGGGGATCTGCCGGGAGTGTTGAAAATCCGCAGCCACAGCGAACTGGCGGCTCTTTTCAGCCGGGAGACTACAGGAGAGACTTGATCATTTCCAGGACGTGGCCGCCCTTGAATTTGCGGTAGGTCACCTGGTCCATCAACGAGCGAATGATGTAGACGCCTCGCCCATGGTCGTCGAGGGATTTGAAATCCGGGGAAGGGAGCCTGCTGATATCGAACCCTTGACCCTGGTCGTAAACCTTGATGCAGAGAACCTGGTCGAGAATGGTGATGGTAACGTGTATTTCCTTTTCCGGGTCATCCTCATTGGCGTGGAGAATGGCATTCGCCATGGCCTCCGTAAGCACCAGGTTCAGGTGGTAGGCGAGTTCCTCACGATCCCCCTTGTAGCGCTTCAGGGTTCGCGCGACATCCTCGCCGATTTTGCCGATGAGGCTGAGGTAGCGGGTCTGGTTCGGTACCCGGATATCTACCTCGAGATTCTCTTTCATACGGACCCCGAGAGGTATGTCCCCTTAAAAGCTGGCAAGCGCTTCCTGTACACCGGGGAAAATTTCGAAAACGCGGTGCAGCCTGGTCAACTCGAACATGGATTTCACCTGCGGCTGCAGCCCGCACAGCTTGAGGTTGCCGTTGCGGGCACTGGCATTTTTGAAACCGGAAACCAGGGCTCCGAGTCCCGATGAATCGACAAAACGCACTTCCTGCAGATCGACCACCAGATTGTTTTTGCCCTCTTCGAAAAGACTGAGCATCTGGCTTTTGAGCTCGCCGCTGTTATGGGCATCCAGCCGCTCTTCCTTCACCTCGATGAGAACCATCGCTCCTTTTTCTTCGATTTTGACGATCATTGCATTCGCTCCTTCCAGGTTGCCGGTCCGTGACTTGGCCATAACTTGAATAATAGTAACATATTCTGCGGCCGACTGGCCAAATTTCCTGTTTATTCCACCACCTCGGATTCTCCATTTTTTACCTGCATGACCACCAGGGAAACATCGTCGTTGAAATGGTGGAGGCCGGCAAAGAGCCGGGTCTGCTGCAGCAGGTTATTGATGATCTGCTCTGGTGCCAGGTGATGATATTCCGCGAAGAGAGCAGCCAGCCGCTCTTCGCCGAAAAATTCGCCGTCCTGGCTTTCAGCCTCGGTGATGCCGTCGGTATAGAGAAGCAGCACATCGCCCGGGTACAGTTGCACCTGCTTCTCCTCGAAGTCGACCCATTTCCTGATGCCCAGGATCAGGCCCTCGGCATCCAGCCGCTCGCAGCTCCGCGAGTCGGCCCGCCAGATGAGCGGCGGATTATGGCCGGCGCTGGCAAAGGAGAGACGGCGGCTGTCTGAATTGTAGATGAGGTAGAACATGGTGATGAAAAGCTCGGCCCGGGTGAGGTCCTCGTAGAAAAACTCATTGAGGGCGCTCATGATGTCGCTGGCCCGGTGAATCCCCTGCGAACGGGCCTGGATAAATGTTCGGGTTTCTGCCATGAGCAGCGCTGCTCCAATATTATGTCCGGAGACATCGGCGATGACAAGGTCGAGGAGCTGGTCGCCGCGCTGCAGGAAGTCATAGTAGTCGCCCCCCACCTGGTGGGCCGGAACGCAGGTGCCGGCCAGGGCGATTCCGGTGAGCTGCGGGACCCGTGCCGGCAGCAGCCCGAGCTGGATGTCCTTGGCGATCTGCAGTTCGCGTTCCTGCTCACGGGCCGCGATCAGTCGCTCGGTCTGCCGGGCGTTGCGCCAGGCCACGCCGATCTGCCCGGCCAGGCTCCGGAACAGCGCGACGAACTCGTCGGTGAAAATCCCCTTGGCCGACCTTGAGAAGGCCGACAGAACGCCGACCGGCTGTCCCTCGATGATGATCGGGGCGTGAGCGAAAGATTTGATCCCCTCGCGATGAATGAGCTGAGCGGAAACCGCCTTGTCCATGAAGTCCGTGTCGTTGACCACAACCACCGAGTTGTTGAGAAACGCCTCACCGATATAGGTCTCGGGCGTCAGGCTGCGTTCCGATTCGCCCAGATGCTCCGAACTCATCCCTTTCTGGCTGCGCACGGTCAGGACCATGCGCTCCTCGTCGAGGATCCGGATGACGCACAGGTCGAACTTGAATTGCTGGAGAAGCAACTCGAGGATGTTGTCGAGTATCTTCGGCACCTCGACCCCGCTGGCCACCGCCCGTGCCGCTTCGTAGAGAACCCCGAGCTGTTCCCGGCTGGTGGTGCGGCTGATGGTCACCGAGCCGAAGATGTCGAAGACATCCTCCATCTTGCTGCCCCTCGCCGAAAGGTAATTCTCGATGATGATGCGAGCCGGCGCAGCCCCGACCGAACCGGCCAGGGTTCGTTCAGTGAAGCGCTTGAGGTTGGGCAGATCGTATTCGGACAGACTCCCCCGCTCGTCGATCTCCCGATTGCCGAGATATTGGGCGATGGCGGCATGGGCCTGCTTCTCGCCGATGAATTTCGTCATCAGGTCGACGAACTCGATGATGGTGGGAGCGCGGCTGAGGCGCTTGCGTTTATCCACCTCTGCCGGCGGCGCAAAAACATCGACGAACTTGAGCGCCTGTTCGACTTCGCTCTTCACCGGTTTGGACAGCAGGGACAGGGTCAGGAAGGCTCCGATGTTGAAAAAGTAGGTCCAGAAAAGCGAATGGGTCCAGATGTCGAAGCCGTTGAGCCCGAACAGTTCCAGCGGCCGGAGAAAGCCTAAGCCGAACAGTCCCCTTTCGAGGATATCGCTCTCCATCCAGCCCGAGCGCACGAAGGAAGGGATGAGCAGGGTATAGAACCAGACGATGAAGCCGAGGACCAGGCCTGTCGTGGCGCCGCGCAGGTTGGCTCGCTTCCAGTAAAGTCCGCCGATCAGCGAAGGGGCGAACTGGGCGGCAGCGACGAAGGAGACCAGGCCGATGTTTACCAGGGCGTACGATTCGCCGATGATCTTGAAGTAGAGATAGCCGAGGAAGATGACGGCCAGAATCCCCAGCCGCTTGATGTTGATGAGGAGCCCGGAAATGTCGGCTGCCTGGATCTTCAGCCGCAGGATGACCGGCATGACCAGGTGGTTGAGAATCATCGTCGAGAGGGCGACCGATTCGACCATGACCATCCCCGCCGAGGCCGAGAAGCCGCCGATGAAGACGAGAACGGCGAGCCAGGGATGCCCCGATTCCAGGGGAAGATGGAGAACGAAGTAGTCGGCGTTGCTGCTGTCGCCGCCGTTGAGGAGCAGGCCGCCGAGGGCGATGGGGACTACGAACAGGTTGATCAGGAACATGTAGACGGGGAACCGCCACATGGCGTCCTTGATGTGTTTTTCGTTCGAGTTCTCGATGACCATGATGTGAAACTGCCGGGGGAGAAACATGACAGCCATCATCGAGATGAAGGTCATGGTGAACCACATGGTGTAGGGAATTTTCGGTGTGTCGAGCAGCAGCAGGTAACTGCGGTCGGGGAGCTGGGTGGCGAAGCGGGAAAAGATATCCGTAAAGCCGTCGAAAATGCCGTAGGTGACGAGAATCCCGACCGCCACGAAGGCGACGATCTTGACCAGGGATTCCAGGGCGATCGCCGCCACCAGCCCCTCGTGGCGTTCCGTCGCATCGAGATGCCGGGCGCCGAACAGGACACCGAAAATGCCGAGGACCAGGGCCACGATGAAGGCAGTGTCGGCATAGGGGGGGAGGGCGGGGATGAGTGTCTTGAGTCCCGGACCGATGGCCACCGGCGAAACCGTCAGCAGATCGAAGGTATGTGATACCGCCTTGAGCTGCAAGGCGATGTAGGGCATGATTCCGACCACCGCGAAGACGGTGACGACCGCGCCGAGCACCGCCGACTTGCCGTAGCGGCTGGAGATGAAGTCGGCGATGCTGACGATGTTCTGTTCCTTGCTGACGCGTACCATCTTGCGCAGCAGAAACCACCAGCTGAAGGCGATGAGGGTGGGGCCGAGGTAGACGGGGAGGAAATCGAGACCGCTGGTGGCGGCCCGACCGACGCTGCCGTAATAGGTCCAGGAGGTGGCGTAGACCGCCAGGGAGAGTGAATAGATATGGGGGTTGGAGATGATGCTGCGGCCGGCCTCACGCCTCTTGTCGGCGTAGAAGGCGACGGCAAAGAGCAGGCCGAAGTAGAGCAGGGCGATGGCGGCAACGACTCCGACCGGGATCATCGCTGGCCCTTCCTGCCGGTATCCTTGTGATTGCCGTTCCCGTTCTCGTCGCGCATGGTGCGGCAAAAGAGATAGATGACCAGGATCGAAAAAGGCCAGCCGATGGCGAAATAAAGAAAAAGAGTGGGTATGCCGAGGACCATCGTCTCCTTGTTGAAGATGTGGATGAAGGGATAATTGAGCATGATGACGCCCAGCAGGAAACAAAGCACCCAGGCTTCCCGGATCTGGATGGGATTAGGCTCTTTCATCTGGGCATCTGTCCCTTTCGATGATCGCGCAGAGAATGCGCTGAACATTATAGTCAACATCCCCGGCGGTGTCGATGCGGATAATGTTTTCCGTTTCGGCCGGCGGCTCGAATGCCGCGGCCTGGCTGGCATAGAGCTCGCGCCGGCCGTCCGACGCGTCCTGCCCCAGCACCTGCCTCCGGTCGAGTCGATCGAGGGCCGTTTCTGCCGGGCACTCCATGAGCGCAAGCAGCCAGGGGAAGCCCTTTCGCTTCGCCGCCGCGGCGAAGCGCTCACGCTCGGCGCGGCGCAAAAAGGCGGCGTCGGCGATGACCGACTCGCCGGCGGCAAGAGCAGCCAGGCAGCGTTTCAGCAGCAGGTCGTAGGTTTTGGCCGTCATCCCGGCCGAGTAAATGCCGGCTTCGAACGGCTCCGGCCTGCCGGCGGTTGCAGGCAATCCGGCCAGGGTCTTGCGCAGTTCATCCGTCCGCAGCAGCCTGGCCCCCAGGGCCGCGGCCAGGCTGCGAGCCACGGTGGTCTTGCCGACCCCCATCAGGCCGCAGGTCATGACCAGCACCGGCGGACAGAGGTAGCCCAGCGCCAGGCTGAAGTAGCGCCTGGACCGCTTTGCCGCTGCGCTGCGCGTCTCCGCCTCGGCCGCCGCATCCGCGGCCAGCAGCGATTCCACCTTCCCCCGCACCCAGGCCCGGTAAACCTTGTAGAAGGGGAGCAGCCGCGGCAGCTCGCGGTCCGCTTTGCCGGCCTTGCGATAAGCCTCGAGGGTGATGGCTGCCAGGTCCCGCCGCTCGCGGAAATCGAGATCCATCAGCAGGAAGGCGAGGTCGGCAGCCACGTCGGCGACCCGGAAGCGGCGGTTGAATTCGATGCAGTCGTAGATGCACACCGGGTCGGTCAGGCAGATGTGCTCGGCATGCAGGTCGCCGTGACCGTCGCGTACGAAGCCCTGCTCCTGCCGCTCGTGCAGCAGGGATGCGTGCTCGGTGAAGAACCGCTCGACGTAGGCAGTGCACGCCTCCTGCCCGCAGGCGAAGAGGGTTTGCCCGACGAAGGGGGCGGTCTGCGTGAAATTTTCCTGCCAGTTGTGCCGGAGGGTGTCGAGGTCGGAGCGGCCGCCGTCGCTGCGGACGATTTCCGAATCCCGGTGCAGAAGAGCAAGGCGGCGGCCGACCCGCTGCATTGCCGCGGGGAGCGAGGGGTCGGCAGCCTGCAGCAGGTGCACCAGCATGTGCTCTTCAGGCAGGCGCTTCATTCTGACCGCATAGTCGACGATCTCTCCTTCACCGCCCACCCGGTGCCGCTGAGCCGTTTTGCGGATCTCGACGACATCGAGATAAGTGTCGGGGCAAAACCGCCGGTTGAGCCGCACTTCCTCGTGGCAGTAGAAGCGGCGGCGGTCGAGGGTGGTGAAGTTGAGAAAACCGAAATCGACCGCTTTCTTGATCTTGTAGACGTGCCGGTCGGTGAAATAGAGCCGGGAGATGTGCGTCTCCCGGTAACCGATCGGGCCGGTCTCCTCAGGGTAAGCCTCGGGGCGCAGCAAATCCCTGTGCAAAGTGTTCTCAACCATCCCGGGTCCCGTGTGTAAGTCTTCGATTTCACGAAAACTCTAACACATTCAGGGAAGCTGTAAAGAATGCGGGGCGACGGGTAAACAAATTGACGCTATCTGCGCTCTATGGTACCTTCTAGGCACTTCGTGCGGTCCGGGAGAGTGACAGGTCCGCAACCGCCGGCCGGGAGAATAATAAATGATTTTGCGGTGCTTACCGTTTCTTGTTCTGCTGCTCGTTCTCACCGGTTGCCTGCCGAAGCCGGCAGCGCCCGCTGCGCCGGCCTCGGCGCTCGCCGAGGAGCGGGCCTATGCCTCCAAAGTGGAGAGCCCTGAAGCCAAAGCCCTGTTCCACTTCAGCCAGGCCAGGCTGCAGGGCGAGTCGGGCGATTTCGACGGTGCTGCCGAGTCCATGCGACAAGCCATCGAGCTCGATCCCCATTCCTCTTTTCTCCGCCTGGCCCTGGCCGAAATTTACCTCAAACAGGAGGCAGAAGAGAAAGCCGTTCGGGCCGCCGAGGATGCGTTGATCCAGGACCCCTCTTCGGTCGAGGCCAACCTCTTTCTGGGGCGCCTTTATTTTAGTCTCGGCGACGACGAGCAGGCGGCGAACTATCTGAAGCGGGCCGTCGAGCTGGATCCCGGGCAGGAAAATGCCCGACTTCACCTCGGCATCGCCTTTGCCCGGGCCGGCAAGCTGGATCGCGCCGTGGAAGTGGTTAAGGAGTTGACGCTCCGCAAACCGGATTTCATCCCTGCCCATCTGGCCCTGGCCCGCCTGTATCGGGAGACCGGTCTGGAGACCCTGGCTGAAGAATCCTACCGGAAGATTCTTGCCCTGCAGCCCGGCTTTGAGCCCGCTACGGCTGAGCTGGGCGGGCTGTTCGAAAGCCGCGGGGAGACCGCCGCAGCGATCGCCCTCTACCGTAGCGCCTTGCAGCATAATCCCCGCAGCGTTGCCCTGCGACACCATGTTGCCCGCCTGCTGATCGCCGAGAATCGATTCGATGAGGCCCTGCAGGAGTTGACGGCGGCCGTTGAAGCTGATCCCGAGGACCTGGAAGCCCGGCGCAAGATCGGCCTCATTTACCTGGAAAGGGAGGAATGGGCCGCCGCCGCGCAGACTTTTGCCGCCATTCTCGAGTACAAGCCGGAACTGGACCAGATCCGCTTCTATCTCGGTTCGGCCCTCGAGCGGATGGCCGACTGGCCGGCCGCCCTCGATGCGTTCCGGTCGATTTCCGCCGATTCCGAACTCCATGCCGACACGCAATCGCATATCAGCTACATCTACTTCCGGCTCGGTCGCACCGACGATGCCATCGCCACCCTCGAAGATCTGCTCAAGAAAGGCCCGGGCCGTCCGGAACTCTATACCTTTCTGGCCTCCCTCCAGGAAGCCGGCGGCCATTTCGATGCCGCCGCGGCAACCCTGGATCGGGGCCTGCTTGCCCATCCGGAAGCGCCCGGCCTGCTCTATGATAAAGGGGTAATTCTGGAGCGCCGGGGGGACAGGGCGGGCGCCCTGGCGGCCATGCTGGAATTGCTGCGTCTCGATCCGGATCACGCCGAGGCGCTGAATTTTGTCGCCTATTCCTATGCCGAGCAGGGGGAAAGACTCGACGAGGCGCTGCAGATGGCCCGGCGAGCCCTGCAGTTGAAGAGCGAGGGTCATATCAACGATACCCTCGGCTGGGTCTATTTCAAAATGGGGCGGCTGGATGAGGCGCGGCGGGAGCTCGAAGAGGCAGCCGAACAGCTCGCCGACGATCCGGTCGTGCTGGAACATCTCGGGGACGTCTACCGGGCCCTCGGCTTGAACGGCCGGGCCCGCACCACCTATCAGCGGGTGCTCGAGCTTGCCCCGGACGCCGCGAGTGTCCGCGAAAAGCTCGACACCCTGCCACCGGAATAATGCCGATGCGTCTCTTTCTTGTTTTCCTGCCTCTGCTGCTGGCGGCCTGTGCCGTTCGCCCCGTCGCACCACCTCCGATCACCCCGCCGGTGTCGGCGGCGACTCTTCTTGAACGCCTGGCCGACAGTGCAACGGCCTTCACCTCTCTCGAGGGAATGGCCAAGGTCAGGATCAGCACGGAGACGCGAACCCAGTCGGTCACCGAGGTGCTCTTCGCCGAAAAGCCCGACCGGCTGCGCCTCGAGACCCTCAGCCCCTTTGGCCAGCCGCTGCTGGTCATGGCCACGGACGGCAAGCAGCTCGAGTTTCTGGTCCCGGGTGAAGGCAAGCTCTATCGCGACGACTTTTCGCTGGCCCATCTCCAGCGGCTTACCCGTTTGCCTCTGCAGTTGACGGACCTGGTGCATCTTCTTCTCTACCAGGTGCCGGTCATCGGCCACGAGCGCCAGTCGGTGGAGCCGTTGGCCGAAGACGAGACCCTGCTGACCCTCTATGCCAGCGCGGGGCGCCGCCAGGAGCTGCACTTCGACCGGCTGCTGCGGTTGACCGGCGCGGCCTATTACCAGGGGGATGAACTTCTGCTGCGGGTCGGTTACGACCGGTTCACCGGCGAGACCCGGCCGTTTCCTCTCACCTCATCACTGGTCATGCCCGCCTCGAAGACCGAAGCGACCGTCGCTTTTTCCGAGGTCCGGACCAATGTGGCGATCCCCGTCGAACGTTTTCGCCTGAAGCCGCCGCCGGGGGTGGAAGTGTTGCCGTTTCCGTGAGCCGGGGATATTCATCCGCAGATTAACGCAGATTTTCGCAGATGAAACCTTGGATTCAAGATCCAAGAAATCAGAATTAAGATTCATGGTTCTGAATGCATTCTATATTTATCTGCGTTAATCTGCGTCATCTGCGGATCGTTTGGAGAAATTAAATTACATGCGCACTCCTTTTCTCATTTTCATCACCGTAGCCCTGCTCCTGCTCGCCAGCTGTAAGCGGCAGGAGACGCCCCTGCCCGCCGAAGGTGAGGCGGCGGCGCCGGCCTACGGCGACACCTTCATCGAGGCCTCCATCGGCGAGCCGAGCAACCTGCTGCCGGTGCTCGCTTCCGATTCGGCCTCCGCCGACATCAGCGCCCTGGTCTACGACGGTCTGGTGCGCTACGACAAGAACCTGCGGCTCGAAGGCGAACTGGCCGAGTCCTGGGAGATTTCCGACGACAACCTGACCATTACCTTCCATCTGCGCCAGGGGGTCAAGTGGCATGACGGCACCCCTTTCACCTCGGCCGACGTCCTGTTCACCTACCGTCTCTACGTCGATCCGAAAACACCGACCGCCTACGCCGAAGCGTACCGGCAGGTGGCAAAGGCCGAGGCGCCCGACCCCTACACCTTCCGCGTGACCTACACCATGCCCTATGCGCCGGCGCTCGGCAGCTGGGGGGTCAGCATCCTGCCGCGGCATCTTCTGGAAGGGGTGGAGGTGACGAAAAGCCCCCTGTCCCGGCAGCCGGTCGGCACCGGCCCCTACCGTTTCGTCGAGTGGAAATCGGGAGAAAAACTGGTTCTCGAAGCGAACCCCGACTATTTCGAGGGGCCGCCCTATATCAAGCGGGTCGTCTACCGGATCATTCCCGACCTGTCGACGCAGTTTCTCGAACTGCAGTCGGGCGGGCTCGACTTCATGGGCCTGACGCCGATCCAGTACCAGACCCAGACCGACACGCCGGCCTTCCGGCGGCAGTTCAACAAATACAGTTATCTCGCTTTCAGCTATACCTACCTCGGCTACAATCTGCGCCGCCCCATCTTCCAGGACAGGAGGGTGCGGCAGGCGCTCAGCTACGCCATCGACAAGCAGGAACTCATCGACGGCGTCCTGCTCGGCCTGGGACAGGCGGCGACCGGTCCCTTCAAGCCGGACACCTGGGTCTACAATCCGGATGTCCCGCGCTATCCCTTCGATCCCGAACGGGCCCGGGCGCTGCTGGCCGAAGCGGGCTGGCGCGACAGCGACGGCGACGGCATCCTCGACAAGGACGGCAAGCCCCTGGCGTTCACCATCGTCACCAACCAGGGGAACGATCTGCGGGTCAAGTCGGGCGAGATCATTCAGCGCCGCTTCCGCGAGGTCGGCGTCGACGTCAAGCTGCGGGTCATCGAGTGGGCCTCCTTTCTCAAGGAGTTCATCGATCCGGGGAATTTCGATGCCACCATTCTCGGCTGGTCGACCGGCCCCGAGCCCGACCAGTACGATATCTGGCATTCGAGCAAGACGGGGCCACGGGAGCTGAACTTCATCCAGTTCAAGAATGCCGAGGTCGACGAGTTGCTGGAGAAGGGGCGCCGCACCTTCGATCAGGCCGAGCGGAAAAAGGCGTACGACCGTTTCCAGGAAATCCTCGCCGAGGAGCAGCCCTACACCTTCCTCTACGTCGGCAAGGCCCTGCCGGCGGTGGCCAAACGCTTCCGCGGCATCGAACCGGCCCCGGCGGGGATCCTGTACAATTTCCCGAAATGGTATGTGCCGGCCAGCGAGCAAAGATACGCTCGCTAGGAGGCTCGAGGCCCGTGCCTCAACCCTTTGTCTTTAGCCTCAGGCCTCGGGCCTCGTGCCTTTAACCCTTAGCCTTTTGCCTCGTGCCTATGATCCGATACTTATCCAAGCGTCTGCTGATGATGATTCCGCTCCTGCTCGGGATCACCCTGATCTCCTTCGTCGTCATCCACCTCGCCCCGGGTGAGCCGACCGACCTGCAGACCGATCTCAACCCGCAGGCGAGCGTCGAGGCCAAGGAGCGTCTGCGCGCCCAGTACGACCTCGACAAGCCGCTGCACGTCCAGTACGGCAAGTGGCTCGGCCGGCTGGTGCGCCTCGACTTCGGCGACTCCTTTTCCCAGGACCATCGGCCGGTTTTCGACAAGATCGTCGAGCGCATGCCGGTCACCATCCTGATCAACATCCTCTCCATCAGCCTCATCCTGCTGGTGGCGGTACCCATCGGCATCCTTTCCGCGGTGCGGCGCAACTCACTCTTCGACCAGGCGACCACCGTTTTCGTCTTCCTCGGTTTCGCCACGCCGTCCTTCTGGCTGGCGCTGCTGCTCATGGATTTACTCGGGGTGCGCCTCGGCATCTTCCCCATTGCCGGCATCAAGTCTCTGGGGTACGAATATCTGAGTTTCGGCGGCCGCCTCTGGGACCTGGTCCACCACCTGATCCTGCCCGTCTTCGTCTCCGCCTTCGGCGGCTTGGCCGGATTCTCCCGCTACATGCGCTCCACCATGCTCGACGTCATCCGCCAGGACTACATCCTCACCGCCCGGGCCAAGGGGCTCTCCGAGCGCGTGGTGATCTACAAGCACGCTCTGCGCAATGCCCTGCTCCCGGTCATCACCATCCTCGGCCTGTCCGTCCCCGGCCTGATCGGCGGCAGCGTCATCTTCGAAACCATCTTCGCCATTCCCGGGATGGGCAAGCTTTTCTACGACGGTGTCATGATGCGCGACTATCCGCTGATCATGGGGATCCTGGTCATCGGCGCCGGCCTGACCCTGCTCGGCAACCTGCTCGCCGACCTCGGCTACGCCCTCGCCGACCCCCGCATCCGCAAGGCGTAAGGAGCGAGTTGAGAGTTGAGACTCAGGACCCTGGATACGGGACACGGGACTCGGGACCAGCGACATTTATGATCGATTTCCACTGCCACCTCCTCCCCGATATCGACGACGGGCCGGCGACCCGGACCGAATCCCTGGAGATGGCCCGGATTCTGGCGGCGCATGGCTTTCTTCAGGTCTGCTGCACTCCGCACTGCATCCGTGATCTCTACGACAACACCCCGGCCGGGGTGCGCCGGGCGGTGGCCGAACTGCAGGCGGTCATCGACCGCGAGGCGATTCGTCTGCGCCTGCTGGCGGGAATGGAGTATCACCTCGACGAGTTCTTCGCCGCACAGACGGATGAACTCCTCCCTCTCGGCGACAGCCGGCTGGTGCTGGCCGAGGCGCCCTCGCGGGGGAGCCTCGAGGTGGTCAAGGAGGGGGTCTTGCGGATCGTGCGTCAGGGATTGACGCCGCTCTTCGCCCATCCCGAGCGCTGGGCCCAGCTCGCCCCGCCGGAGCCCGCCGGGTTGTTCGAAAAGGTTTGGACCAGATTTTCAACGCAAAGCGCAAAACCCGTAACACCAAACGATCTTCAAGTATTGACGGAGATGGGCTGCCTCTTTCAGGGGAATCTCGGCAGCTTCAGCGGCGTTTACGGCCGCCAGGCGGCATCCCGGGCTCGCGCCATGCTCGCACGGGGCCTTTATGCCTGCCTCGGCAGCGACGGCCACCGGCCCGATACGCTGCGCAATTGTTTGTCGGCCCATTCAACGGCAGAGCCGAGCGTCAAGGCTCTGCTGGCAAGTGATGAGGGGCGTTTGCAAAGCACGTTGACCTGTTGAGTCGTTGAAAGGTTGAATCGCTTAAACAATTCAACAGTTCAACGGATACTGACCAGCAGACCATAAGGAGATCCGCTATGAATCTGACCATAATAGGTACCGGCTACGTCGGCCTGGTCACCGGCACCTGCTTTGCCGAAATGGGCAATACCGTCACCTGTGTCGATGTCGATGCCGCCAAGGTCGAGCGCCTGCTCGCGGGGCAGATCCCCATCTACGAGCCGGGCCTGGAGCCGATGGTCCTCTCCAACGTCAAGGACGGCCGGCTCAGGTTCACCACCGACCTGCCCGCGGCGATGGCCGGCGCGAACGTCCATTTCATCGCCGTCGGCACGCCCCCCGGCGAGGACGGCTCGGCCGACCTGCAGTATGTGCTGGCGGTGGCCAGGGAAATCGGGCGGAACCTATCCGGCTACGCGGTGATCGTCGACAAGTCGACGGTCCCCGTCGGCACCGCCGACCAGGTGCGGGCGGCGATTCAGGAAGAGCTCGACCGGCGCGGCATCGCCCTCGAATTCGACGTCGTCAGCAACCCCGAGTTTCTCAAGGAGGGGGCGGCCGTCGAGGACTTCATGCGCCCCGACCGCATCGTCATCGGCACCGAGTCGAAGCCGGCCCGGGAGCTCATGCGCACCCTCTACGCCGACTTCTCCCGCAGCTACGACCGCATCCTGTTCATGGGGGTGCGCGATGCCGAGATGACCAAGTACGCCGCCAACGCCATGCTCGCCACCAAGATCTCCTTCATGAACGAGATCGCCGGCCTCTGCGACTCCCTCGGCGTCGACGTCGAGAGCGTGCGCCTGGGGATCGGATCCGATTCGCGCATCGGCTACTCCTTCATCTACCCCGGCTGCGGCTACGGCGGCTCCTGCTTCCCCAAGGACGTCAAGGCGCTGATCCACATGGCCGAGCAGGCCCGCCTCGAGCCGATGATTCTCGGCTCGGTGCACCGCCGCAACGAGCGGCAAAAGCAGGTTCTGTTCGAGAAGATCAGCGCCCGCTTCGGCGCCGACCTCTCCGGGCTCACTTTCGGCCTCTGGGGCCTCGCCTTCAAGCCGGGGACCGACGACATGCGCGAAGCGCCTGCCGTGGTCCTGCTGCACCAGCTGGTCGCCGCCGGCGCCCGCATCCTCGCCTACGACCCCGAGGCGATGGAAGTCGCCCGTGAAGAGCTGCCCCGGGCCTGGTTCGAAGGCGGCGCCCTGCAGCTCGTCCGCCATCAGTACGAAGCCCTCGAAGACGTCGACGCCCTCGCCCTGGTCACCGAGTGGAAGCCCTTCCGCCACCCCGACTGGTCGGCGATGAAGAAGATGATGAAACAGCCGATCGTCTTCGACGGCCGCAACCAGTACGACCCGAAGAAACTCAAGGGGGAGGGGTTCGAGTACTTCGGTATCGGACGCCGTTGAATTGTGCTTCATCGGGTTTTTCAATAGAAAGGAATGAACGTGGCTAAACTGCTGGTAACAGGCGCCGCCGGTTTCATCGGCTTCCACCTGAGCAAACGTCTCCTCGACCGCGGCGACGAGGTGATCGGGCTCGACAACCTCAACGACTATTACGACGTCAGCCTCAAGCAGGCGCGGCTGGCGCAGCTGACGAGCCGTCCGGGGTTCCGCTTCGTCCGGATGGATCTGGCCGACCGGGCGGGGATCGCCGGGCTTTTCGCCGGCGAGCGCTTCGACCGGGTGGTGAACCTGGCCGCCCAGGCCGGGGTGCGCTACTCCCTCGAAAATCCCCACGCCTACGTCGACAGCAACCTGGTCGGCTTCGTCAACATCCTCGAAGGCTGCCGGCACAGCAAGGTCGAGCACCTGGTCTTCGCCTCCTCCTCCTCGGTCTACGGCGCCAACACGGCCATGCCCTTTTCCATCCATCACAACGTCGACCACCCGGTCTCCCTTTACGCGGCGACCAAGAAGGCAAACGAGCTGATGGCGCACACCTACAGCCACCTCTACGGGCTGCCGACCACCGGCCTGCGCTTCTTCACCGTCTACGGCCCCTGGGGCCGGCCGGATATGGCGCTCTTCCTCTTCACCAGGGCGATCCTCGCCGGCAGGCCGATCGACGTCTACAACTACGGCAAGATGCAGCGGGACTTCACCTACATCGACGACATCGTCGAGGGGGTGATCCGCGTCACCGACCGGACGGCGACTCCCAACCCCGAGTGGTCCGGCGACCATCCCGACCCCGGCACCAGCGCCGCCCCCTACCGCAACTACAACATCGGCAACAACAACCCCGTCGAGCTGCTCTACCTCATCGAGACCCTCGAGAAGACCCTCGGCCGGAAGGCCGAAAAGAACCTCCTCCCCATCCAGCCGGGGGATGTCCCGGCGACCTATGCCGACGTCGACGACCTGGTGCGGGACGTCGGTTTCAAGCCGGCCACCTCCATTGAGGAGGGCGTGGGGCGGTTTGTCGAGTGGTATCGGGAGTATTTCAAAATCTAGGCCGGAGGGAAAGGCATTAGGCACGAGGCCCGAGGCACGAGGTAAAAGGCAAGAGGCAAACGGCAAATGGCTTTTGGCAAAAGGGGAAGTGCCGGGGAAAAGAACGGAGGGGGAGGAATGAATTTTGAGGATTTGGAGGTCTGGTTTTCTGCTCTACGCCAAAGGGTCCTGTGGTGAGTTGCGCGCCCAGGCTTGTATCGGTGTGCAGATCGGGTAAGCACAGGCAGACAGAGGTGAGAAGCGGATCAGGGAAGCCAAGGAGATCAGTCGGATGCTCGGCGCGCTGATACGTTCCAAAAAAGGCTGTCTGCAGAAGAAGAATGCATAATGGGATTTGGTCTAGAATTTTTTGCCTTAGGCCTCGGGCCTCGGGCCTTCTTCCAAGGAGTTGCTCTTGATTACAATTGATCAAATAAAGTCAGGCAAGGCAAAAATCGCCCTGGTAGGTCTCGGCTACGTCGGTCTGCCGCTGGCGGCGGCGTTCGGTCGCAAGGCCGAAGTGATCGGCTTCGACATCAGCGAGAAGAAGATTGCCGAGCTCAAGCGCGGCTACGACGCCACCGGCGAGCTGTCGACCGCCGAGCTGGCGGCCACAAGCATCGATTACACCACCGATCCGGCGCGGCTCCGGGAGGCGGCGTTCATCATCGTCACCGTCCCCACCCCCATCGACGACCACCACAACCCGGATCTCTCGCCGGTGGTTTCCGCCTCGACGGCGATCGGCCGCAACCTGGCGCCGGGCGCCATCGTCGTCTACGAGTCGACGGTCTACCCCGGGGTGACCGAGGAGGTCTGCGTGCCGATCCTGGAGCACGAATCGGGCCTGAAGTGCGGGATCGACTTCAAGGTCGGCTATTCGCCCGAACGGATCAATCCCGGCGACAAGGTGCACACCGTCGACAAGATCGTCAAGGTCGTCTCCGGCCAGGATGCCGAAACGCTGGAGACGGTCGCCCGGGTCTACGAGCTGGTCGTTCTTGCCGGCGTCCACCGGGCACCCTCCATCAAGGTCGCCGAGGCGGCCAAGGTCATCGAGAACACCCAGCGCGACCTCAATATCGCCCTGATGAACGAGCTGGCCATCATCTTCGGCAAGCTCGGCATCTCCACCCGCGACGTGCTCGAAGCGGCCGGCACCAAGTGGAACTTCCTCAAGTTCACCCCCGGCCTGGTCGGCGGCCACTGCATCGGCGTCGATCCCTATTATCTGACCTACAAGGCCGAGGCGATCGGCTATCATCCCCAGGTCATTCTTGCCGGCCGCCGCATCAACGACGGCATGGGCAAGTACGTGGCCGAGAACACCGTCAAGAACCTCATCCGCATCGGCAAGGCGGTCAAGGGGGCGCGGGTGCTGGTCCTAGGCCTGACCTTCAAGGAAAACGTGCCGGACATCCGCAACTCCAAGGTGGTCGACATCCTGCGCGAGCTGCGGGAGTACGAAGTCGAGGTGCTGGTGACCGACCCCTGGGCCGATGCCGACGAGGCGCGGCACGAGTACGGGCTGGAGCTGACACCCCTTGATGCCGTCGGCGCTGTCGATGCTGTCATTCTGGCCGTTGCGCACGAGCAGTTTAAGGAGATCGGCATCGATCGCCTGGCACGGATGTGCTGCAATGGCGGGGAGTGCGGAGTGCTGGTCGATGTGAAATCAGTGCTGGACCGGGAAGTCGTTGAAGCGCAGGGGCTCTGCTACTGGAGTTTGTAAGGCGTTTAGGGCTTGAACGGTCAGGGGCTTGAACGGTCAGGGGCTTGAACGGTCAAAGGCTTGAACGGTCAAAGGCTTGAACGGTCAAAGGCTTGAACGGTCAGGGGCTTGAACGGTCAGGGGCTTGAACGATATTTCGTTTTTTGTCCGTCCAAGGTTTAGCCCGTTCACGGTTTAGCCCGTCCACGGTTTAGCCCGTCCACGGTTTAGCCCGTTCGAGAAGTTGAAAGGGGGGGGCGTGTCATTCGAAAATCTTGAGGTATGGAAGAAATCTTCCCGGCTCAGTGCCGAACTCTATCGTGAACTGAAGGAACTTAAGGACTACGGTTTTCGTGACCAGATCACCCGTGCTGGCCTATCTATTCCGAGTAATATCGCTGAGGGCTCGGGGCGGGCGACGGTGAAGGACTGCAGTAACTTTCTTAGCTATGCTAAAGGCTCTTGCGGCGAACTGAAGACACAGATCCATATTGGGATTGAGGCTGGCTACATCAACCGTGTCCTGGGAGAAAGATGGCTTAGCGAAGCTGATGCAATTAACTCAATGCTGGCTGGGTTGATTCGAGCGAAGAGGTCTAAGATCAAGGCCGTGAACAGGTAGGGATAACCAGGGGCTCAGAAAACAAGAGGCTTGAACGATCAGGGGCTTGAACGATCAGGGGCGTGGACGACCAAGGGCTTGAACGGACTTTAGCCGTTGACCGTTCACGCAGTTGACCGTTCACGCCGTTGACCGTTCACGCCGTTGACCGTTCATCTTGCTTTTTAAGGAAATCCGATGGCAAAAGTGTTGGTAACCGGCGGCGCCGGCTTCATCGGCTCGCACACGGTGGTCGAGCTGCTGCAGGCCGGCCATGAGGTGGTTGTCGTCGACAACCTGAGCAACAGCTCCCCCGTGGCGCTGGAGCGGGTCGCCGAGATCGCCGGTCGGGCGCCGGCGTTTGCCGAGGTCGATATCCGCGACCGGGACGCCCTGGCGCGGGTGTTCGCCGAGCAGCGGCCGGAATCGGTGATTCATTTCGCCGGCCTCAAGGCGGTCGGCGAGTCGGTGGCCAAGCCGCTCGCCTACTACCAGAACAACGTCGCCGGCACGGCGACCCTCTGCGAGGTCATGGCCGAAGCCGGGGTGAAGCAGCTCGTCTTCAGCTCCTCCGCCACCGTCTACGGCAACCCGGCCGCGCTGCCGATCCGCGAAGATTTCCCCCTCGGCGCCGCCAACCCCTACGGCCGGACCAAGCTGTTCATCGAGGAGATGCTGCGCGATCTGCACACCTCCGACCCGGCCTGGCGCATCGCCCTCCTGCGCTACTTCAACCCCGTCGGCGCCCATCCCAGCGGCCGCATCGGCGAGGATCCGCAGGGCATCCCCAACAACCTCTTCCCCTTCATCACCCAGGTGGCGGTCGGCCAGCGGGCGCGCCTTTCGGTCTTCGGCGGCGACTACCCGACCCCCGACGGCACCGGCGTGCGCGACTACATCCACGTCGTCGATCTCGCCCTCGGCCACCTCAAGGCCCTGGATCGCCTCGCCGCCCGGCCCGGCCTGGTTACCTGCAATCTGGGAACGGGCCAGGGGTACAGCGTGCTGGAGATGATCCGCAGCTTCGAGCAGGTCACCGGCCGACCGATCCCCTTCGAGATCGTCGATCGCCGCCCCGGCGACATCGCCGCCTGCTACGCCGATCCGACCCTGGCCGCCGCCGAACTCGGCTGGAAGGCGACGCGGTCGCTGGCAGAAATGTGTGCGGACGGCTGGCGCTGGCAGGAGGGGAATCCCAAGGGCTATGGCAGTTGAATTGGCGCCGGTGGCGCCGTTGAATTGTTTAAAGCGATTCAACAGTTCAACGGTTCAACGGTTCAACGGTTCAACGGATTTGGCGACTTGTATGCG
>DASPGW010000171.1 GCA_035620395.1 Desulfuromonadales bacterium
TATAGTAAAGCGCCTGTCCGTTGTCAAGGAAAAACAAGGGAAAATCAGGGGGCTAATACCGGCGCCCCGCACGCGTTCCCGGCTCGCCGCAAAGATTCAGCTGACGTCCAGACGCAGGTACTCCTGCCCCGCCCTCCGGTAGATTTCGGCAGGCAACAGTTCTTCCCGCCGCAAGATCTCTTCTACCGTCGCCTGTACGCCCGGCGAGTACCGGATCGCCAGACCACAATCGGAGGCAAGTTGACGAGGGACGGGAATCAACAGGATGTCGGCACCCGCCTGCTTCAATACTTTTTCCGCCTTCATCACCCGGTGGATGGAATGAAAAATGGCCACCAGGTCACCGTCTCGAACCATGAATTCCTCAATCTGAAAACCGGGCGGTCATGGTGCCACGCTTGCCGCACCCCAGCAAGGCTCTTTCGTTGACATGTCAGTGGACTTGGGGCTAAACTGGCGCATCAATCCAAGGCAAGTGCAGAACATTATCGCCATCCCCATCCCGACCGGCGAAATACAGAAAGGGCTTCCCCACCGTTGGACTTTTCCCTCGCCCTCAACCTCGCCGGCCTGCTTCTGTTTGCCTTTCTGATCAATCTGCCGCTCGGTTTTATGCGAGAAACCTCGCCCAAATATTCCCTCCGCTGGTTCGTCTACATCCACCTCTCCATCCCCTTCATCATCGCTCTGCGTCTTCGGGAGGGCTTCGGCTGGAAAATCATCCCGTTGACGATCGCCTGCGCTGTCTTCGGCCAGATCCTCGGCGGCCGGATCCGGCGCCGCAGCAAAACATGAGCCGCCAGCAGCGCCCCTCCATGAAAAAGGCCGCCACCGCCGGCACTCTGCTCAGCCAGTTTCTGCAGCAATCGGGGCTGGCGGGCAAGTTGCAGGCCTACGAATCGTGGCGGGTGTGGAACGAGGTCGTTGGCCCGCAGATCGCGGCACATGCGCAACCGGCGAAAATCCGCGACGGGGTCCTCGATGTACGTGTCGACCAAGCGGTATGGATGCAGCAGTTGCAGCTGATGAAGCCAAAAATTCTCGCCCGGCTCAATGAACGACTGGGGGCAGAGGTTATCCGTGATATTTTCTGGCGCCGCGGGAGGGTCGAGCCCCCCTCCGTCGCCGCAGAACCGGCCAGCATTCCCTTACCTCCCCTGCCGGCAGAGGAGATGGCCCGCATCGGGAAAATCGTCGCGCCTCTGGGAGATGACGAACTGCGCCGGCGACTGCAGCAGATACTCGTCAAGCAGGCCCAGCTTGATCTGGCCCGCAGCAAAGACTGAGCCCTTCGTTGCTGGCTTCACCCTCCGTATATCGCCTGGATTTCCGCCGAATAAGCTTCCCCCTCGTAGACAAAGAGCGGAGGCTCCATCGCCAGGCCGGCGCGGCCGCCCTTACGTCCCTCCACCAGCACCAGAGTACCTCTCTCACCCGCCCGGGAGTGCACGCAGCGAAGCCGTTTCGGCTCCAGCAATAGTTCCCGCATCCCGGCCAGCAGTTCCGTCAGTCGTTCCGCCAAAAAGACGATGTAGAACCGGCCGCCATCTCTCAATAAACATGCCGCCGCCCGGAGGAAGTCTACCAGGCCCCCGGCCAACTCGTGGCGGGCAGCGGCTCTCTCGTTTATCGGCGCCTGACGCCCGGTACCTGGTCGGCGGAATGGAGGGTTGGCGACGACAACGTCAAAGGTCTGCGGCTCAAGACGCCCCTCCAGTTCCCGCAGGTCGCCTTCTAGGATATCGACTTTATCCTGCAGACAGTTAAGCAGAACACTCCGTCTTGAACGCTCCGCCAACGCTGGTTGAATTTCCACCCCGACAATTTTCTTGGCACCGGTACGCGCGGCCAGCAGCAGAGGGATAACCCCCGATCCGGTTCCCAGATCCGCCACCATCTCTCCCTTGGCTACCCGGGCAAAGGCGCATAGCAGCACAGGATCCAGGGAAAAACGGTACCCTCGCTTCGCCTGAATGATCTTCAACCCGGCAGGGCGAAGGTCATCGAGTGTTTCAGCAGGGTGCAAGGGCCTGCTTGTCGGATCCTGGGCAACCACTATACCCTGCTCTCTGGCAATTTTCCGGGTGCTCCGGTCTCGTCCGGGGATTCGGGATCAATCATCGGCAGGATTTTTCGCCCATCTCGAAGGTCGTTCCTTCCATCCCGGGGTTCGCCTACGCAAAAAGGATATCGGGCAGTGTTCGGACTAGCTATCAAACGACAACACATTTGAAACAGGGCGTAAAAAAGGGGCCGGAAAAACCGGCCCCCGAAATCATCCCCCGTAGGAGTGCAGCCCCGAAAGAACCAGATTGACCCCCAGGTAGCAGAAAATCGTTGCTGCAAAACCGACGATGGAGAGCCAGGCAGCCTTTTTCCCCACCCACCCCCGGGTGAAGCGTGCATGCAGGAATGCGGCATAGATGAACCAGACGATCAGGCTCCAGGTCTCTTTGGGGTCCCAGCTCCAGTAGGTTCCCCAGGCGTAGTTGGCCCACGCAGCGCCGGTGATGATACCGAGCGACAGCAGGGGAAATCCAATCATGATCGACTTGTAATTGATGTCGTCGAGAATCCGGGTGCTCGGAAACGCCGCAAGGATACCGCCGGCGGGTGAGCCCGATGCGTTCTTTTCCTCCTTGCCGGACTTGATCAGATACATGATCGAGACCCCGCAGGCGACAGCAAATGCGGCATAGCCGAGAAAGCAGGTAATAACGTGATAGGTCAACCAGTTGCTCTGCAGGGCCGGCACCAGAGGCTCAATGGCATCGTTGAGCTGAAGTTGGGCCCAGGCCATGGCGAGAAAAGCAAAAGGAATAACGAAAGCTCCCACCGCGCGCTGTTTGTACTTGAGGTCGATAACGATATAGATGAGCAGGATGGTCCAGGCGAAGAAGACTACCGACTCGTAAAGGTTGGAGAGGGGCGCGCGACCGTCCGCGCCGAGCACCTGGTACGATTCGTACCAACGCAGGCCGATGGCGACCGTCTGCACAAGAAAACCAAGGTAGGCGAGAATCGTCCCCCCCAGCACCACCGCCTTGCTGCGCGTGGAGAGGTAGACGACGAAGAGTACCATCGAGATGAAGTAGCCGATAGTGACAATATTGGACAGTTGCGAACTTAACATGATGTTGTTCTCCCGTCAGGGGCCGCTGAGGGCCTAAACTTTGAGTTCGGTTTTGAGGTTTTTCTTGAATTCGTCAAAAAATATTTCGAACGCCGGCTGGTTACGGTGGGCAGAGCCGCCTATCTTGATGCCGGTCTTTTCACCGACCGGGCGGACGGTAATCCACATCCGCCTGTGCGAGAGAAAAAACGCGACCATGGAACCAATGACCATCAGGGCACAACCGAGCCAGACGATCCAGACTCCGGGGTCCTTGGCCACCTGCAACCCGGTATAGAAGCGCTGCTTGTAATCAACCAGAGTGAAAATGTACTCGCCACCGCGCTGAACGTCGAACTCCGGAAAAGCCTTGAGCACCACAAAAGAGCGGGGCGCACCGGCCGGAGGTGTGACTTCGAGGCGGGCTGCCGCACCGAAATTCTGGAACTGCTCGGTAAAATCGGCGACACGGAAAGAGCCGCCGCCAGGCAAAACAACTCGCTCACCTTGGCGGGCAGCGACCTCTACGGTCTCTTCCGTTGCCCGGACCTTCACCCGGAAGTTGAAAGTCGGATCGCCGGCAGGTCCATAGCTCGCTTGGTAGAAGGTGATTCCCTTGTAGGTGAGGGGATCGTTGACGATGACCGGGCGCTGCTCGACGATCGTCTGGCTGCCGTCTTTGACGGTCAGCAGGCTCTTGAACTCCCTGGGTCGATCCGTTCCCTCGTAATAGGAGACCGAGAAGGCATCGCAACGCACGGCAAAACCGAGGTCGATCGGTTCACCGGCCCCGCGGGGGTAGACCTGTGTGGTTTCGGTCCCTTCAACGATATTGACATACGCCTTATAACCCCAGAGGCTGCCGACGATGGCGCCGATAAATATGATTAGGATGGAGAGGTGCGTGATGTAGACGCCAAATCGGGCCCAGGCCCCTTTCTGCGCGTAGAGATGAGCTACCCCGTCCTTTTCACTCAGCACGGGTACCGCAAAGTGTTGGCCAACATAGGTGCTCAGTTGCCCCTGAACCTCAGCGACCGGCGCTTTCACCAAGTACTCCTCCATATTGGAGAGGGTGCGGAAAAGCGTATCATCAGCGATCAGCACCGGCTTCCGAACCGTCCTCCAGACTACGGGGAAGCGCTTGATCGAACAGGCGATCAGGTTGATCGAGAAGAGGCCAAGCAGGGCCAGGAACCACCAGGAGTGATACATGTCGAAAAAGCCGAGCGTCTCGAAGAGTCGGAAGGTCGACTCACTGTATACCTGCAGGTAT
>DASPGW010000172.1 GCA_035620395.1 Desulfuromonadales bacterium
CGCATAAACCCTGCCAGCACGACCAGATCAACACCGGCGTCCCGTAACGCGGCCACCACAGCGCGATCGTATTCCTCGCGGCTGCCATAGAGGCGGTGATCGACGCAGAGGTTGGGAATACCCGCTTGTTCGGCCCGGGACAGGGCTCCCGCCTCGGGGTTGTTGGACAGGACCAGCACGACCTCGGCGGCAAGGGAGCCGTTATGGCAGCAGTCGATGATCGACTGCAGGTTGCTCCCGCTGCCGGAAGCGAGGGCGCCGATACGGAGTTTGCGGATCACGTATTCTCCTGGGACGCTGGAAGCATTCTGTCCCTCAGGTTATTAATCAAACCAGCAATACGCCTTCTTCCTCATCGGCGCACTTGGCGATTTCGCCGATCAGGAACGCGGTCTCCTTGAGTCCGCTCAATCGCACCATGACATCGTCGGCCTCCTGTTCGGAGACGATAAGGACCATGCCGATGCCGTAGTTGAATGTCCGGTACATCTCGATTTCGTCGATGTTGCCTGCCTCGCGCAGAATTTCGAAAATGGCCGGTTTCTTCCAGCTGTTTTTCTCAATCATGGCTCGGCAGTGCTTGGGCAGCACGCGCGGAACATTTTCAACCAGGCCGCCGCCGGTGATGTGCGCCATTCCTTTGATCTGGAAATCGCGCAGCACGTTGAGAATGGTCTTGACATAGATCCTGGTCGGGATGAGCAGTTCCTCGCCGAGTGTGCGCTCCAATCCGTCGACGGCGGAGTCAACGGAGAGGCCCATCCGGTCGAAGAAGACTTTGCGGGCCAGGGAGTAGCCGTTGGAGTGCAGACCGCAGGAACCGATGCCGATCAAGCGGTCGCCGACCGTGACGGAGGAGCCGTCGATAATCTTGCTGTTGTCTACCACGCCGACCGTGAAGCCAGCCAGATCGTATTCGCCATCCGCGTACATGCCGGGCATTTCCGCCGTCTCGCCCCCGATCAGTGCGCAGCCGGCCTGAACACAACCCTCGGAGATCCCCCGTACGATCTCGACAGCCTTTTCCGGTGCGAGCTTGCCGGTGGCCAGATAGTCAAGAAAGAAGAGGGGTTCGGCACCTTGGACGACGATGTCGTTGACACACATCGCAACCAGGTCGATGCCTACCGTGTCGTGCTTGTCGGCAAGAAAGGCGACCTTGAGCTTGGTGCCGACGCCATCGGTAGAAGCGACCAGGGTCGGTTTTTCGTACTTGCCGGCATTTAGAGAAAAAAGTCCGCCGAAACCGCCGATATCGGTCAGGACCTCCGGACGGGTGGTGGCTTTGACCAGGGGCTTGATCATCTGGACAAAACGATTGCCGGCATCGATGTCGACACCGGCATCCTTATAGGTGACTTTATTGTTTTGGCCCAATCCTTTTACTCCTCGTTGGAAAATGGATTGCTATTTAAAACAACAGCCTCTCGCTTGTCAACGGCAAAGTCCCTTTCCCTGCCATTACCGACAATTAGCTCTTTACAGATGCAGGGGCGTGAAATAAGATAAACCACTTCTGGATGGCTGGCAAGCTCCCCTTTTTCATATTTTTCCAGCGGATTTTCAAACTGTCGTGCTGTCGGTATCTTGCGGCGCTGATCGATGTTCTTCCGAGTGCCACGATGGAACCCGTTATTCGTTCTGATTCCGACGCGTTGTTGGCGGAAGCGCACATCCGGCCCATGACGATGAGCGACCTGGAGCAGGTCGTCGCCGTCGAGAGGCTGTGCCATGAACATCCATGGTCTCCGGAGCTTTTTCAGCGGGAGTTGGCGAACCCGATTTCCACGATCGACCTGTTCTGGTTCGGCGAATCGCTGGCTGGGTTCCTCTGCTCCTGGGTGGTAGGTGGTGAACTGGAAATTCTCGATGTCGCCACTGCCCCGGCTTTTCGCCGCCGCGGCGTCGCGGCCGCCTTGATGCGGCATGTCTTCGTACGTGCCCGCCGTCAGGGGATCGAATCGGCTTTTCTGGAGGTTCGTATTGGCAATACCGGAGCAATCGATCTCTATCACAGGTTTGGCTTTTCCGTCGTTGGCAGGCGCTCCCGTTACTATGCCGACGGTGAGGACGCCTTGCTGATGCAACGGCGAGAATGACCGACGTCGTTCATCAGTTGATTTCAAGGAGAGAGAGAAAGACGTATGAAAAACTACAAGACCATGGTCCTGTCCAACCAGGAAATCTCGCCCGGGTATTACCGGATGCGGATTCTGGCGCCGGGCATCGGGGCGACGGCACGGCCGGGACAGTTCATCATGTTTCGGGTGCAGTTGTCCATGCCATCCATGTTGCGGCGCCCTTTCGGTATTTTCCGGACCGGCTTCCTTGCACCCGATTGTGACGGGTTGCCGCCAAGGGAGTATCTGGAGATCCTCTACAAGGTCGTCGGGCAGGGGACCGGCATCATGAGCGAACTGCACGCGGGGGACCGGGTCGAGGTGCTGGCCCCCCTCGGCAAAGGGTTCGATCCCGGCAATCCGGCCGAAGAAAAAATCCTGGTCGGTGGCGGGATCGGGCTCGTTCCTCTCTTCATGCTGGCCAGCGAACTGGTGAAGACCGGCAGCGTCCGTCTGCTGATGGGCGGCCGCACTCGGGACGATATCCTTGCCGTCACCGAGTTCGAGCGTCTCGGCGTCGAGACCTATGTCTCCACCGATGATGGCAGCCTCGGCGAGGAGGGCCTGGTCACCCAGGTTCTGATTCGCAAGCTCGACAAATATCCGCACGCCTCCGTCTATGCCTGTGGGCCTATGCCGATGCTCGAGGCGGTGCAGTTGATCTGCGCTGCCCGCAGCGTGCCCCTGCAGATCTCCCTCGAGGCGCTGATGGCCTGCGGCGTCGGTGCCTGCCTGGGGTGTGTGGTCAAGGGAGCGGGTCACAGCGAGCAGAACCCCCGCTATCTCTGCAGCTGCAAGGAGGGGCCGGTATTTCGGTCCGAACAGCTTGACTGGAGCAGGCTGGGAGAGGAAACCGGATATTGCGAGGGGTGCAAGATATGACGGACTGTCAGCAGGCAACTGATAATCGTGGCCTCCGGCCGAACCTGGCCGTGGAGATCGCCGGCATCAAGCTGAAGAATCCGGTCATGCCCGCTTCGGGGACTTTCGGCTATGGCGAGGAGTACGCTCCCTTCCTTGACCTGAACAATCTCGGCGCGATCGTCACCAAGGGGCTCTCGCTCCGGCCGAAAGCCGGCAATCCTACGCCGCGCATTGCCGAGACGACCAGCGGGATGCTCAACGCCATAGGTTTGCAGAACGTCGGGGTGGATGACTTCATCAAGTACAAGCTCCCCTTCCTCCGCGAGATCAATACCCCGACCATTGTCAATTTCTTCGGCAATACCCTGGAGGAGTATGGCGAGGTTGCCAGGCGCCTCTCCGACATCCCGGAGGTGGCCGGGGTCGAACTGAACATCTCCTGTCCCAACGTCAAGCAGGGAGGGATCGTCTTTGGTACCGATCCGAAGGCCGCGGCCGAAGTGGTCACCCTGGTGCGAAGAAATCTCGACAAACCGCTGATCGTCAAGCTCACCCCCAATGTCACCGATATCACGGTGGTGGCCAGAGCGGTTGCCGAGGCTGGGGCCGACGCCATCAGCTGCATCAATACCCTGACCGGCATGGCGGTCGACGTCCGGACGCGCCGCCCCCGCCTGGCCAACCGTACCGGCGGGCTTTCCGGTCCGGCAATCCGGCCGATTGCGGTGCGTCTGGTCCATCAGGTGGTGCAGGCGGTCCAGATCCCGGTCATCGGCATCGGCGGCATCGCCCGCGCGGAGGACGCCCTGGAATTCCTCATCGTCGGTGCCACGGCGGTACAGGTCGGAACCGCCAACTTTGTCGACCCGTCGGCGATGCAGAC
>DASPGW010000173.1 GCA_035620395.1 Desulfuromonadales bacterium
GGGGGAACTGCGCCGGGAGTTGCCGGCGCTGGCGCCGGAGAGCCTGACTGTGGCCCTGGTCGAAGGGTGGCGCGGCGAGGTGGTGCACGTCGCCCTGACCGATGCGCAGGGGAAGCTTTCCCGCTACAAGATCGTCGATCCCTCCTTCCGCAACTGGAGCGGCCTGGCGATGGCGTTGCGTGGCGAGCAGATCTCCGACTTTCCGCTCTGCAACAAGAGCTTCAACCTGTCGTACTGCGGGTTTGATCTTTAACGGCAGGCACGAGGCAAAAGGCAAAAAGTACTAGGAACGAGGCTACAGGCTACAAGCAATAGACAATAGGCAATAGGTAAGAGACAAGAGTGAATTCGAAAGACTTTCCTTTTGCCTCGTGCCTTTTGCCTCGTGCCTGAATCGAGGTATACATGCTGAAAATCATCCGTGAACGCTGGCGTCAGGGACATCGCACCGGCAAATTTCCCAAGGAAGAGCCGACCCTTCCCGAGCGCTTCCGCGGCCGGCCGCAGATCGATTCCGGCAGGTGCCCGCAGGGGTGCCGGCAATGCGCGGCGGCCTGCCCCTACGGTGCTCTGCTGGCGGCGGACGGCAAGGTCCGGCTCGACATGGGACTCTGCCTCTTCTGCGCCGAGTGTGCTGTCGCCTGTCCGCACGGCGCCCTCTCTTTCACCCGCGATTATCGCCTCGCCTCGCGCACCCGCGACGGGCTGCTGACCGACGAGCAGGGTTTTCAGCTCGCTACCGCCCTCGACCGGGAGATGCAGCGCCTCTTCGGCCGCTCCCTCAAACTGCGCCAGGTCTCGGCCGGCGGCTGCAACGCCTGCGAAGCCGACCTCAACGTCCTCGGCACCCTGGTCTTCGATCTCGGCCGCTTCGGCATCCAGTTCGTCGCCTCGCCGCGCCATGCCGACGGCATCCTGATCACCGGGCCGGTGACCGCGAACATGAAATCCGCCCTGCTCGACACCTACGCCGCCGTTCCCGCCCCCAAGCTGGTGATCGCCTCCGGTGCCTGCGCCATCGGCGGCGGCCCGTTCCGCGGCAGCCCCGAGGCAAACGACGGAGTCGGCGGACTGCTCCCGGTCGATCTCTACATCCCCGGTTGCCCGCCGCATCCCTACACCGCCCTCGACGGCCTGCTGCGGCTGCTGGGACGGTTGTGAGGCGGGGGAGCATGGGAAAATTGCGGCATATTAATCCTCGCCCCCTTGACAAAATTCCCTCAAACCACTAAATTAACGCCTGAATTCATTTACAGCTGCGGAGGTTATTCCATGCCGATGTACGAATATCAGTGTGAACAGTGTTCCCAGGTCTTCGAGGCCAGACAGAAGTTTTCCGATGCGCCACTGACCGAATGCCGTTTTTGCGGCGGTCCGGTGCAGAAACTCATCTCCCAGACCTCCTTTGCCCTCAAGGGGAGCGGCTGGTACCAGCAGGGCTACGCCGGCGGGCCGGCCAAACCTGCGGCCTGCGCCGCCGGTGCCGCAGGCGGAGGCGGTTGCGCTGGCTGCCCGAAGGCGGCTGTCAACGAGTAAACCCGAAACCCCGGCCCGCCAGCCGGGGTTTTTGTTTGCTCTCGCCACACTCTCCCCCTTTGCGTTACAATCAGAATCATCGGCAGCCGATCGCGGTCATTTCGAGGGACGGATATGAGGATTTACCGGCGGATGGGAGTCTTGCTGTTGGCAGGGGCTGCCATCCTGATCTTGTCCTCCTGCAGCAACGAACTGGGCTACTACGCCCAGTGCGTCCAGGGGCATGTTGGCATTCTGGCAAAGCGGCAGCCGATCGACAAGGTACTCGCCGATCCTGCAACCGCTCCCGAGCTGAAGGAGAAATTGGCGCTGGTCCTGCGCATCCGCGATTTTGCCAGCCGCGAACTGCTCCTGCCCGACAACGACAGCTACCGCTGCTATGCCGATCTCAAGCGGCCCGAGGTGGTCTGGAATGTGGTAGCCACCCCGGAGTTTTCCCTGCGCCCCAGACAGTGGTGTTTCCCCGTGGCCGGCTGCGTTACGTATCGCGGCTACTATTCCCGGGACGCGGCTCAATCTCTGGCCGAGAATCTGCGGGCGCAGGGGGAAGATGTTCATCTTTACGGGGTGGATGCCTATTCGACCCTTGGCTGGTTCGATGACCCGGTGCTCAATACGTTCATCAACAAGCCGGAGGCCCATCTTGCCGCCCTGATTTTCCACGAGCTCGCCCACCAGAAGGTCTATATCAAGGGCGATTCCGCTTTCAACGAGGCTTTTGCCGAAGCGGTGGCGCAGGAAGGGGTCACCCGCTGGCTGCGCCACGCGGGACGGCCGGATGAACTGGCCGGCTGGCAGGAGAGCCTGCGCCGGGACGAACAGTTCGTTGGCCTGCTGCAGGAGGCCCGCTCCCGGCTCGAAGCGCTCTACGCCGAGATGAGCGATGCGGGGGAAAAGCGTGCCGGCAAGGAGCGGATATTTCACGAGATGGGACTGACTTATCTTCGCTTGAAGGCGAGCTGGGGCGGGCATACCGGTTACGACCGGTGGTTTGCGACGCCTCTCAACAATGCCCGCATCGCCTCGGTCGGCACCTACCGCAGGCAGCTTCCGGCTTTCCAGGTCCTGCTGCAAAGGGAAGGCGGGGACCTGGCCGCCTTTTACCGGGCGGTGACTGCAATCGGCGAGCTTCCGGCCGAGGGGCGGCATGGCCGCATGCGTGAGCTGGCCGCAGAGGTCAGGCCAGGTCCCGGAATCGACATCGTTCGCCTCTGGGACGCCTCGCCCGGTAGTTAGTCCGCGTTCCTGGCGCTGTTTTTCTCCCCCGAATACCGTTTCTTCTCCTTTACAATCGCAGAGCCGTTTCGTATAGTTCAATTTTCTTTCTGGGAGGTGCTGCAAGGTGGAAAAGATCATCGACGGCAAGGCCATCGCTGCCCGGATGCGGCAGGATATCGCTGCAGAAGTGGCGCAGCTCAAAGCTGTCAGCGTCACGCCTGGACTGGCAGTGGTGCTGGTAGGTGACGACCCGGCCAGCCGGGTCTACGTTTCGATGAAGGAGAAGGCCTGCTCCGAGGCAGGCATCTACTCCGACGAGCACAAGCTGCCGGCCGAGACGAGCGAGGCCCAACTCCTGGCGCTGATCGACGAGCTCAATCGCAACGTGCGCATCGACGGCATCCTGGTGCAGCTGCCGCTGCCGAAACATATCGACGAGAGCAAGGTGCTCGAGTCGATTTCCCCGGCCAAGGATGCCGACGGCTTTCATCCCTATAACGTCGGCCGTCTGGTGACCGGCAATCCCCTGTTCCAGCCCTGCACTCCCTACGGCGTGATGAAGATGCTCGAGCAGACCGGCGTCGACCTTGCCGGCAAGGAGGTCGTGGTGGTCGGGCGCTCCAACAACGTCGGCAAACCGGTGGCGCTGATGTGTCTGGCCCAAAACGCTACAGTCACTATTTGCCATTCTCGCACCCGCAACCTTGCCGAGCAGGTAGGGCGGGCCGATGTACTGATTGCCGCTGTCGGCCGCCCCGAGATGATCAAGGGGGAATGGATAAAGCCAGGAGCGGTAGTGATCGATGTCGGCGTGAACCGGGTCGGCGAGAAAAAGCTGGTCGGGGATGTGGAATTCGAGGCGGCGAAGGAAAGAGCCGGCGCCATCACCCCCGTCCCCGGCGGGGTCGGCCCGATGACCATCACCATGCTGCTGTTCAACACGGTGGAGAGCGCCAA